>NZ_JAHRHX020000057.1:0-3829 GCF_020312115.2 Candidatus Phytoplasma sp. AldY-WA1 | reverse complement strand
TTTTTTTATATTAGAAATAAATTTAAATTAATACATAATAATTTCAAACAACAATATAACAAATAATAAAAAAAAATAAGTCAAACTATTTTTTTAAATAAATAGTTTGACTTAAATTAACTTTTTAACTGGTTCCATTTTGATGGAGCGGAACAAAAAAACAAATGCAACAAAAAATTATATCTCTTAAAAAACAATTAAAATTATTATATAATTTAATTGATATTAAAAACAAAGGAGTTGATTTAAATATGGGAAATAGTTTAAATATAAAAAAAGGTATTGAAAAAAATCAAATCAACATTTTTGACGTTGCTAATTATATTATTGATAAATGCGATGATATTAGTAACCTTAAATTACAAAAATTAATGTTTTATATTTATGCTCATTATTTAGTAAAAAATAATCCTCAAACTTTATTTACTAATTCGGCTGAAAAACAAATCGAAGCTTGGCCCTATGGTCCAGTTTTCCCATATTTATATTTTGAATTTCGAACATATGGTATGGATGAATTAAAAGAAACACCATTAGGAGATAAAAATAAAATAACATCATCAAGTTACCAAACCATAATTGATTATATTTTAGAAAAATATGGTAAATTTAAAGCTTGGGAATTAGCAGAAAAAACACATTCTGAAGATCCTTGGACCGATGCATATAATAGTGATATCGAAGATTATAGTCGTCAACTCATTACAGATAATGCTATTTATCAATATTATAATTATTATAATTTATAATTTATTTTTTTAAGGTAAAATTACAAATGATAAAAATTATAATACAAAGCAAAGAACAAGAATATAAATTTTCTTTTGTAAAAAAATATTTTGTTAAGGGGGGTGTTTTTGATTTTAATAATTATTCTCAAAAAACTTTTTTTAATTTAATGTCTAAATTATCAAATTTAACAAATAATAAAGAGGTTTGTCTAAAAGATATAAAATATCATTATCATCAGATTAATTTTGATAAAATAAAAAATAAATGTTCAGTGCTTTATAAAACACTTAATAAAACTATGCCTTTGTTTCAAATCGCTATAACTCCGATAGAAAGATTATTATTTTATCAAATTGAAGATGAAAAGAATGGTGGATTTATTTGTTTCCCTGTTGGATATGATAAATATCATTTTTTAAATTCTGCAAAAACTACACACCCCTATGGAATTAATACTAATAAATATAAATATAGTATTTATGATAAATTAGGAACGTTAACAAATTATCAACGTGCTGAAGAACTGATTGTTGAATTATTTAAAGAAGAACACAAAATCAGACAAGATACAAAAAAAGAAATTATAGAAAATTTAAAAAAACAATGTTTAAATTTAAATAAAAAAAATAATGAAAATTATAAAAAAATTGTTACAAAATTTCTTGACAAATTAGAGAAAAATTTTTAATGTTTAAATTTTTAAAATTAAAACTCATCTAAATAACAATTATTCCTATTCCATTCTCTATCCTCCAATAAGAGGATTTTTTTATACAAAAAACCCACAATAAAAAAACAAAAATAAAAAAACCTGCTACTACAGGTTTTTTTTATTATAAATTATAATAATAATTATTTGAAATGGTATTATTTTATTTTTTCGTATTGAAAAAATTAATAAAAAACAAGCAATTAACAAAAAATACAAAAATTAAAAAAGGAAATTAAAATTATGAAAAAAATAAACAAAAAACAAAAAGAATTAATCATCAAAGACGACCCGGAGCACACTGTTATAAATTTTTGTAAATGAATTCATTTTTAATACCAAAAAGACTAGTTAAAAAACTAGTCTTTTTTTAGCGAAAAGAGGTTTTAAAAATGTGTAATGTTAAAAAAACATTTACAATTTTTTAGGAACATTGTGTACAAAAACAAACAATGGAATTAAAAATGACGAAACTAAAAAAGGCATCTTTGGAATCAACTCGCATTGCAAATAAAGAAAAAAAAATATATTAAAATTAATAATTTAAAAGTAAAATTATTTATTTTAAAATCAATAATTTCTTTTACATTAAGATAAAATTAAAAAATATTTAAAAAATATTTAAAAATTATTATTTAAAAAATATATTAATTTTTTTGTTAAATGTAATATATTACAGAATGCAAATATAAGATATAACGGAGTAACTTAGAACGAATTTGATTTATTCATATATTAAACAAATATAAATTCTTTTTTTTTTTTTTTTTTGAACTATAATATATTGACATACTATATTATTATTAATTTTAAAAATTAAAAAACTTTTTTTCAATTTAAATTAAATTAAAAAAAATATTAAAAAAGTATTTAAATTATGAAGATAAAATCTTAAAAATATCTTTAGGAGGTTCTTTTGTTATCATTATTATTGTAATTTTTATGAAATTAAAATATTTTGTATTTCCACTAAACTCACAACTATCAAGTATTCCTGCTACAGCAAAAGTAATTAAAAAACAAAATAAACTAGAAACAATTAAAACAATTTATTTCAAGATAATCAAAAAATTTATTTCATAAACAAATTCAACCATCTAACAGACAGATGATGATAAAAAAAATAAAATATATCATTAATTAAAAGAAGCTAAATTCAAAAATGAATTCGATCCATCTAATGGAAAATTAATTTAAAATAACTTTGCTTCAAAACGAAGTTAAAATAATAGACTTTATCATTAAATTAAATCAATCTAATGAATATTTTGTTTAAAAAAATTATTACAATTTTGATGGTTCAATAAAATAAAATTAACTTTAATATTTTTTTTTTTTTTTCAAATTTTAAAAGAAAAGTATTAAACCTTAAAATTAAACATAAATTTAAATAAATAGACTTTAATATTCAAAAGTATATTTTTATTTCATAATAACACAAAAACCATGACCAGAAAAATAACTTAATTAAGCTTTAATTTAAAATTTTAAAAAATAAACTATTTATAATCTACATTAATCAAGGAGTTTGGTCGATGCCGAAATTAATAAAATTCTTTTTATCTAATAAAAAATTGTTCTTATTTTTATTATATTATATATATATATACGTTCATCTTGCTATCATCATTGGTTCTAATTTTAATTTCAAATTAAAAGAAAATACAGAAATAAAAATCAAACTATTGAACAAAAAAGACTATCTAAACAAATATAAAAATCAAGATCCGATAGAAAATAAGAAAATACATAAAGATAATATCATATTTTCATCCAAAGAAGACATTGATAAATTTTTTAAAAAAAAATGGGATTCAAAATTATCATTAGATGATTTAAATAAAAACAAATTTATTGTAGATTATTATAATAAAAAATATAATAACGAAAATCTTTCATACATCTGCTTTATTAAAGAAAACGATAATTCAGAAAAGGTTTTATTATTTTGGAACATTAAGAAAGAAATTACTATTGACACAAAGGAATTAAAAGACATCACCTCCTTTAAAACAAATTTATCTCATTTTGAAAAAAATTTAGTTTCTTTTGCTAAACCTTTATATTATCAAGACAAACAAATTAATGATATTTATTTTAATCCTAATTATTTTGGCGATATTTGTTTTGATGATAAAAAAAGTAATGAAGAAAATTATAGCATTAAAATTTTCTCAAAAATTTTAAGTAGCGATAGCTATAAACAAATTTTTTGTAATTCGGATGATACGTCAAATCAATTTAAACAATTTCTATCAAAACGTAAAGAAGTTACTTCGAAATATGATGAACTTAATAATTTAAATAAACTAAGTCCAAAAAAAATTACTTTTTTTACAAAGACTAGTTAAATCAAACTAGTCTTTTTTTGTTTTTAATGAAACGAGA
>NZ_JAHRHX020000020.1:0-14781 GCF_020312115.2 Candidatus Phytoplasma sp. AldY-WA1 | reverse complement strand
TTTTTTGATATTTTAGAAAGCAGTCCATTTATTTTTGATCTATAAATATATTCTTATAAGTTTATTATTTTCTTCAATTTCTTTTATATTGTTTTGTGTATTTTGAGTAAAAATGTTTTCTTTTTTTAATCAATTTTTCTAGTATATTTTAAATTATTTACTCTCTAACATTACCTAAAGTAAAAATTAAAAAAATACAATAACAAAAATAAAAAATAAACTATTTTTTTATATTCTTTTTTAATATTTATAGTAAATTTGAAATAAAAATTAATAATCAAATATAAAGTTAATGCTTTATAAAAAAATAATTTCAATTTATAAATTAATTTATTATTTCTTTTATTATGTTTTTTTAATTTAAAACAATAAAAAAACCAAACTCAAAAATTAAATTGAGTTTGGTTTTATTTTTAATTTATATCTATTCCTAATTTTTTTCTAACTTCTTTTATTTTACGATCGGCTATTTTTGTTGCTTTTTGAGTTCCTTTTTGTAAAATTTTTTCTAAATTAACATTTTTTTCTAAATCATAAAATTTTTCTTGAATAATTTTAATTTCTTCTACTAATGAATCAGCAATTTCTTCTTTAAGCATTTTATAAGAAAAATTTTGAAAATATTTTATAGTATCATTTAAATCACAATTTTTCAAAAGAGAATAAATAGTTAAAAGATTACTTAAACCAGGTTTTTTTTCTAAGTCATATTTTATATCTTTTCCTGAATCAGTAACTGATTTTAAAATTTTTTGTTTTATCATATTTAAATTTTCTAAAATATAAATACAACCTTTATCATCAGAACTATTTTCATAAGAACTTTTACTCATTTTTTTTCGAGGATCAGTTAAAGATTTAATCATAGAACCTAATTGTAAAAATTTAGGAACAACAAAAGTATTACCATATAAATTATTAAAACGATTAGCTAAAATACGAGTTAATTCTAAATGTTGTTTTTGATCTTGACCTAAAAGAACGACATCAGCATCATAAAGTAAAATATCCGAAGACATTAAAATAGGATAAGTCATAAGAGATGTTCTAACTTGTTTCAAAGAACTTTTCTTCTCTTTAAATTGAATCATTCGACTTAATTCACCTAAATAAGTATTAGATTCCATTATATAATTTAAATAAGTATGTTGTGGAACTTCTGATTGAATAAATAAATTTGTTTTATTTAAATCTAAACCTAAAGCTAAACAAAGATATATCATTTCACGAATGTTTTTTTTTAATAAAGATGGTTCTTGAAAACTAGTCAAAGCATGCAAATCTGCAATAAAAAAATAAATATCATATTCATGATGATATTTATTCTGAAAAAGAATCAAAGGTTTTATTACGCCTAAATAATTACCTAAAGTTAAAACTCCTGTTGGTTTAATACCTGTGATTAATCTTTTTTTTTCTTTAAAAATCATTTTTTTAATATTAACCTTTTTCAATAATTTAAAAATTAATTTCTTTTTTTTAAAAATTTTTTTCTATTTTTTTTATTAAATTTTCTTTTGTTAATAAAAATAACAACAAAAAGAATAGTAAATAAAAAAAATAAAATCGATAACCTTACAAAAACAATAATTAGTTTAGAAAACATACTTCCATATTCTTTATTTTTGAATAAAAAACATCCGTGATTAGGACATTGAATATTAGGATAAGGAAGCCAACATTTTTCAATATCTTCTTTACATTCTCTGTAAAAACAAGAGATTATAAAAAAAATAAATAAATATAAGATAGGATGAAAAAAAGAATAATAAATTTCTTTAATTTTTTTTAAATCTAAAGGAATGTAAAAGAAAAAAAGAAAAAAATAAATTAAAGGAATAAAAATATGTTGTGATGAACTAATAAAATATCTTAGTTTAAAATTTTTAATAAACCTCATTATAATAAATTTTTCGCTATCATAAAAAGGGAATAATAATAAATTATAAACAAAAAAAGTTAATAAACCATTAACTATAGTTCCGTAAATAAAAAAAGAATATATTTTTTTATTTTTAATTTTGAAAAAAAAAGAAAATAAAATCAATAAAATAGAAAAAACTGTTTGATTAGTAAAATATCTAAATCTAGAATAATATTTATATAATTCTATGCCTTTTTTAAAAGTAGATAAATAAATATCACATATAAATGTAAAAAAAGTCAATATAAACAAAAAAAGAAAACAAATTTTTATTTCAAAATCAAATTCCGAAAATAAAGAATTTATTTTATTATCTTTTTTTTTTGATTTTTTTTTAATCATAATTGTTAAAATCCTTTTTTAAAAAAAACGAAAAAATTATTTAAAATAAAAAGGGAAAATTAAATATAAAATTGTTTCATCCTCTTCGTCCATAATAATAAAAGGTTTCGATGAATTTTCAAAAAAAAATGTAATTTGCTCACTAGTAAAAACTTTTACAATTTCTTCTAAATATTTAACATTGAAAAAAGATTTTATTTTTCTATCAAAAGAAGATTCTAAAATTTCCATTTCTTCTAAAGCATGTCCTATTTCTTCGCTATCAGAAGAAATTTCTAATTTATAATTCGAATGAATTTGAAATTCTACACAATTATCAAAAATATTTTTATCTTTTGGTAAAAACAAAGAAACTCTATCTAAAACTTTAATTAAATTATTTCTATTTAATCTAAAAAAATTAATTAAATTTTCTTTTTTAATCGGTGGATATTCTGGATAATTTCCTTCTAAAAGAGGTGATTGAAAAAATAAAGAATTTGTTTTTAAAAAAAATTTTTGTTCTGTGATAGATATTTGAACAATTTCATCTTTTTGTTGTTCCAAAAGTTTAAGTAATTCTTCTAAACTTTTTGCAGGAATAATAATATTAAAATCAGAATAATCTATTTTTAATTTTATTTTTTTTTGACCTAAACGAAAAGAATCAGTAGCTACAGCAATTAAAAAAGGAAATTTATAAATTAAATTAATCCCTGTTAAAATATTTTGTTGTTTATCTTTGGAAGAAACGATAATCATTTCTTTAATTAATTTTTTAAATAATTCTATTTCTATTTCGAAAAAATTTTGATAATCAAAAATGAAATCAAAAGAAGGATAATTATCTAATTCCATTAATTTTAATTTATAATGTGAAGAATCGGTTTTAATAATTAAAAATTTATCTTCTAAAGAATCAATTTTAACAAAATAATAATCTATTTTTTTAATAATATCAATAAAATTTCTTCCTAATACAATAAAAATTCCTTCTTCATATACTTTTAAACTTTCATCTTCTACTTTTATTTTGACAACAATATGACTATTATTAACTTCTAAAAATAAAACATCTTTTTTAATATCTATTTTTATGTAGTAATATATAGGAAAAAAAGTTTTTTGAGGAAGTATTTTTTGAATTTGATTCAAATAATGCAAAAAAACTTCTTTTTTTATTTCGAAATTCATATTTCAATTTCTTATTTTCCTTAAAATAATTTTATTTTTTTAATTATTTATTTTTTTCAAAATAAATTCCACAACTTTTTTTAATTCTTCATTTTGTTCTATTTTTTCTTCAATTCTTTTATAAGCCTTAAAAATTGAAGAATATTTTTTATTAAAAATAAAACCTATTGTTTTGAAAGAAATATTATTTATTTTTTTTAAAAAATAAATAGTGATATGCCGTGGTAAAGTATATTTAGAATTTTTTTTGTCACCAACCAAATCCCTAATATTAATATTATAAAAATTACTTACTATTTTTTTAATTTTTTCAGAATTTATTTCTTCTTCGGACACATTTTTCTTATTTTTTAATAAAGGTTCTAAAGCTTCTTTAGTATTTTTTAAATTAATTTCTAATTTATAAATTTGAAAATAATTTAAAAGTCTAAATAAAGCTCCTTCCATTTCTCTTATATTATCATAAAAATTAGAAGAAATAAAATTCAAAATTTCTTTTTTTAATTGAATGTTTTCGCCTTCACCTTGAATCGAAAATATTTTTTTTTTTAAAATATCAAGACGATGTTTAAGATCTGGTTTTTTAATATCTACTACTAATCCTGCTTTAAATCGATTAGTTAATCTTTCCATAATATTTTTTAATTCTAAAACGCTTTTATCACTTGTAATCACTATTTTTTTTTTATTCAAATTAAGATAATCAAAAATTTTAAAAAATTCCATTTGAGTTCTAGTTGCTTCTGACATTATTTGAATATCATCTACTAAAAAAACATCAATACTCCTATACTTATTATTAAATTCATCTATTTTTTCTTTTCTTAATTTATTAGTAAAATCTTCTATAAATTCATCTGCTTTAATATATAAAACTTTTTTATTAGATTTTTTTTCTAAAATGTGATTTCCGATAGCTTGCATTAAATGTGTTTTTCCTAAACCGACAGAACCAAAAATATATAAAGGGTTTATTTCTATTTTTTCTGAATTAGCAATTTTCTTGGCCATCTCAAAAGCAAACATATTACTCGTTCCAGGAACAAAATTATCGAAAGTATATTTAGATTCTAAATTTCCTTGATAATAATCACTTGAATCAATTTTTTTATTTTCTTTTTTTTTTATTTTTTTTTCTTCTTTTAGAATTTCTTGCTCAGAAATAAATCTAAAAGATATTTTTTCTTGGGAATATTTTTTAGAAATATTATCTATTTTATTTAAATAATTATGTAAAATTTTATTTTTAATAAATTCATTATCAACTAAAATAAAAAAACTTTCATCTTCTATTTTATATAATTTAATATTAGAAAAAGTTTCTTCGAAAACTTTTTCACTACAAATAAAAGATAAATCTTTCAAAATATTTTCCCAAATTTCGTTTTTTGACAATTTTTTTTCTTCCATTTAATTTACCTTTTAAAAAATATTTATATATAAAAAAGGTTTTTTAAAAAAATTATCAGAAAATTTTAATAAAATTTTCTTATTAATAATAATTTAAAAAATATTTATCTAAATACCACAACTAGTGCATTCAAAAATCTTTAATTTTTGTGTTCTGGTGTAATAAAGAGTTTTGATTCCTTTATGATGAGCGTATAAATAATATCTTGTTAATTCTCGAGTAGTAATGTTTGATTGAATACATAATTCAAATGAAATTCCTTGGTCGATATGTTTTTGAGCTGTTGCCATTACATCAATTATTTTAAATTTATCCATTTTGTAAGCGGTTTGATACATAAAAGAATAATCAGCTAATCCTGGTGCTGGGAAATAAGTTTTAGAATTTCCATAAGTTCTTTCTTCTACTAATTGTTTTAAAGGAGTTAAAGAAGGAGTAGCAGACATGATATAACCAATAGAACCATTTGGTGCTACTGCTAAGCGATGGGAATTGTATAGTCCATATTGCATTACTTCAGCTTTTAAATTTAGCCAATCGGTATCGCTTGGAATTTCTATTCCTTCAAAAAGTGCTTTAATTTTAGGAATTTTTGGATAAATAGCTTTTTTATCTTGGAAATATTCACCACTAGCGTAAGTTGATTTTTCAAATTGAAAAAACTTTTCTCCAGTTTCTTTCGCTTTTAAACAAGAATGATAAAGTGAATAATAATTAACAATATTAAAGAAGACATCGATTAATTCGATATTTTCTTTACTGCCAAATTGAATCATTTGTTCGGCTAAAAAACCGTGATGCCCCATAATTCCGAAACCAACGCTTCGATTTAAAAGATTAGCTTTGAAAATTGAGGGAACATGTTTAATTTGTGTTTTTAAAGCAACTGAATTCATTATTTCCATTGCTGAAAAAACGGTTTCTTTAATGTTTTTATTCTTAATCATATTCCCCATATGGCCAGAAGATAAATTACAAGAGATGTCCATTCCGATATGGTCTTTTTCTCTTTCATGATAAGAAGCGTAATAAGAAGTTAAAGTTGGTTGTAAAATTTCCGTACATAAATTCGAAAATTTAATTTTATCGTTTAAAGGATTAACAGCGTTAGCATTATCACAAAACATTAAATAAGGATAACCAGATTCTCCTTGTAATTGAGCGATTAATTCTAATAAAGAACGTGGATTAATAAATCTTTTGCGGACTTTAGGATTAGCTAATAAAATTGGATACCATTTATCCATATTCACTCCAACATCTGAAAAATGAATTTGATATTCTTGATAAATAGTGTGAGGATAAAAAAGAGCCATTTTTTCATTTTTACGTGCTAATTCTATCATTTTATTAGGAATAACAACTCCCAAAGATAAGGTTTTTATACGAACATCTTCATCTGAATTTAATTTTTTAGAATTTAAAAAATCTTCAATATCAGCGTGGAAAACATTTAAATAAGCGGCTCCAGCTCCTAGACGTTGCCCCATTTGGTCGGCATATCGAAAAGCATGGTCTAACAGTTTCGCTACTCCGATAACTCCTTTACAAGCGTTAGCCATTCCTTTAATGGTTTCTGTTTTAGCTCTTAAATTACTTAAACTAATGGAAACACCACCACCTAGTTTTGATAACTGCATTGAGAATTCAACAATACGTGAAATATCGTTTAAAGAATCACCAGCTTCTAATAAAAAACAAGAAACAAATTCTCCTCTTTTTTTACGCCCTGTGTTTAATAAGGTTGGAGTTGCAGGAGTAAAATTTTGTTTCATTAAATTGTCGATTAATTCTTGAGCTAATACAAAATTACCAGAAGCATGATATAAAGCGTTAATTACTAAACGGTCTTCATAAGTTTCTAAATAGAACTTTTGATCTCGTGTTTTTAAAGCATAATCATGATAAAATTTAAAAGCACCAATAAAAGAATCAAATTTAAAATCAAAAGCATAAGCTAAACGATAAATTGTTTTAATTTCTTCCCATGAATATTTTTTTAAAAATTCTTCTTCATAATATTCATTTTGAATTAAAAAATCAATTTTATCTTTTAAAGTAGGGAATTTTTTTAATTTAGGATCGATTTCTTCTTGAAAATAAGCTTTTAAAGCTTCTTGATCTTTATTGACGTCTTTTATTTTTCCGTCGGAATCGATAATTTGATTATTTAAAGTGATATAAGAAGGAATATAATGATGATTTTGGTTTTTTGCAAAATCGTTTAACCATTTTTTAATATATTCAATATCTTCTTCAAATCCTTTATTTTCAAATTTTAAAACTAAAGGAATATTAAATTTTTCTGCTATTAAATCTCCTGCTTTAGCAAAATTAGATCCAAAATTTCTATTTCCTGAAACTGCGATGCCAATTACTAACTTACTATATTTTTTTAAAAAATTTTCAGTAGTATCAGTAATTTCACCATATTTAACAGTTTTAGTGATTAAAAAAAGATCTTCATTTTCATTTTGAAAATCTTGAATTTTTTCTGATTTAAATTCAGATAATTTTTGAACAAATTCGAAAATATTACCTTTTTCAAGACCATCATATATGATTTTTATTTTGGAATTTTTCATTTGTTAATCCTTTTTTTAATAATTAATAAAAATTATATTTTTTATTTAAATTTAAAATATTTTTAAGATAAAAACTTATCAATTTATAATTAAATTTTTTTAAATTATAAAATAATCATAAAATAAATATTTTAAATTTTTCGGAATAATTAATTTTTATAACATTTAATTTTTTTATAGTATTTTTTTTTTTATAGATAATATTTTTTTTGTTTATTTATTTTCTTAATTATATTTATAAAAATCATTAACTTTTATAAATAATAAAATAATAAAATAATAAAAAAAAGTAATAATTAAAAAAAGAATTAAATAATATTATTTATATTTAATTATTATTAATATTATAATAATAATTATTTATTTTTTAAAAATATATTTTAATAATTATTTTTTCTTTATTGTATTTAAAATTATAACTTATTTTTTTAATAAAATTATTAATAATGATTATTTAATTTTTTTATTATTTTAAAATAATATTTTTTTAATAAAATTATTAATAATGATTATTTAATTTTTTTATTATTTTAAAAAAATATTTTTTAATTTATTATTTATTTATATTATTTATTGTTATTGGTAAGAGTAAAAAAAATTGACTAACTTTTTTTATTTTAGAAAATTAATTATTATTTATTCGTCAAAAATGAAGAAAAAAAATTTTTTTAAAAAAAAGTTATTCACTTTTTTTTGTATTTTAGTAACATTTTTTTTATAGTTATTCACTTTTTTTTGTATTTTAGTAACATTTTTTATTTTAATATTTTTGATAATTTTTATAAAAATAATAAGTAAATAAGTAATTTTTTTATTAATTTTTATTTTTTTTAATTTTTAAAAAAAATAAGAAATATTTTAGAATTAAAAAGTGAATAAATTAAAGTTAGTCATTTTTTTTATAAGTTTTTTTTCTTTAATTTTGAATATTTTTTCAGTATTAAAAGTTGTTTTTTTAAAAAGTTAGTCATATTTTAAAAAAAGTTACTAACTTTTTTTATTATTTTTTTAATTTAAAAAAATAACTTTATTTTTTTAAATTTTTTTTATTTTATAACAAAAAAGTTTTTTATAAAAGAGAGAATTAAATTTTTAAAAATAAAAAATAATCGATATAATATTTTTTATATTAGTAAATATATTAATGAATATTAAAAAAATATTGCTAAACTAAATTTAGTTTTGAAAATAATTTATTTTTTTAATTATAAAAGGATAAATTATAATTTATTATAATAAATATAAATGAAGAAAAAAGTTTTTTAAAAAAAGAAAATTAAATTGTTTTCAATTTAAAAATATTTTTAATTTAAAATTTTTAATTTCAAAAAAAATTATATTAAGAAAGTGAATAATAAAAATGGATTTTTTAAAAAATAATCATTCTGAAATTTTTAAAATTATTAGACAAGAAGAAAAAAGACAAGAAACACATCTAGAATTAATTGCTTCCGAAAATTTTGTTTCTGAATCAGTTTTAGAGGCTCAAGGTAGTGTTTTAACAAATAAATATGCCGAAGGCTATCCACAAAAAAGATATTATGGTGGTTGTGAATATGTAGATGAAATAGAACAAATAGCAATTGAAAAAGTCAAAAAGTTATTTAATGTTAAATTTGCTAATGTTCAACCACATTCAGGATCACAAGCTAATATGGCTGTTTTTCAATCTTTATTAAATCCTTATGATGTTATTTTGGGTATGTCTTTAAATGATGGAGGTCATTTAACTCATGGCCATTATGTTAGTTTTTCTGGTAAATTTTTTAATTCTTATAGTTATGGGGTTTCTCCAGAAACAGAAACAATTGATTATCAAAAATTAAGAGAAATAGCTCATAAGGTAAAACCAAAGTTAATTATAGCTGGTGCTTCTGCTTATTCTAGAATTATTGACTTTCAAAAATTTAGAGAAATTGCTGATGAAGTTGGAGCTTATTTAATGGCCGATATCGCTCATATTGCTGGATTAATTGTTGCTAAGTTACATCCATGTCCTTTTTTAGCTAAAGCAGATGTTGTTACTTCGACTACTCATAAAACTTTAAGAGGTCCAAGGGGTGGAATTATTTTAAGTAATAATGAAGAAGTTATGAAAAAAATAAATAAAGGTGTTTTTCCAGGAATTCAAGGAGGTCCTTTAATGCATGTTATTGCTGCTAAAGCAGTAGCTTTCGAAGAAGCTTTACAAGAAAATTTTAATATTTATCAACAACAAGTATTAAAAAATTCTCTTTCTTTAGCTGATGTTTTTGTTAAATTAGGTCATCGTCTAGTAAGTGGTAAAACTGAAAATCATTTAATTTTAATCGATTTAAAATATAAATATCCTAATTTAAATGGAAAATTAGCTTCTGAAGTTTTACAAAAAGCCAATATTATTGTTAATAAAAATGTTATTCCTTTTGATAAAGAAAAAGTTTTTAACACTAGTGGTATTAGAATAGGAACTCCAGCAATGACCACAAGAGGTTTTCAAGAAAAAGAATTTATTGAAGTTGCTTATTTAATAGACGAAATTTTAAATGATTATCAAAATGAAGAGGTTATTGAAAAAGTAAGACAAAAAGTATTATTATTAGTTAATAAATTTCCTATTTATAAAAAAAATAATTTTTAGTTTTTAATTTATTTTTTAAATTTTTAAATGTTATAATTGAAAATGATATTTGTTTATTATTATTTAAATTAATAAAATATAAATTATTTTTTTATATTATTTTTATAAGAGAAATTTATATATAATTTTATATAGAATGTAAGATTATATATAAAATATTATTAAGGAATTTTATATATATGAAAACAAAGAAAAAACAACCAGAATTTAACGAGATTGAAGTTATTTGTGCTACTTGTAGTCATAAACATAAAATTGGAACAGTTATGAAACAAATGAAAATTGAGATTTGTTCTAATTGTCATTCTTTTTATACTGGAAAACAAGTTTTTGTAACTGTAGCAGGACAAATAGATAAATTTAATAAACGTTATAATTCTTAATTAAAAAAAATTTATTTTTAAAAAAATTGAAATATTGAAATAAGGTTAAGAAAGGTTTTGATAAAAAAATGGTTTTTAAAAAAGAAGGTTTTATCGAAATCATTTGTGGACCTATGTTTTCTGGAAAAACAACAAAATTGATTCAAAAAATTAATTTTTTTAAATCTTTAGGAATTAAAGTTTTAGTTGTTAAACCTAAAATTGATGATCGTTATTCTAAAAAAAAAGAATTAATAACTCATGATTTAAAAACTATTTCTTCTTTGTTAATAAATAAAAGTAAAGATATTTTAGATTTTTTGGAAAAAGATGTTAAAGTTTTGTTTATTGATGAGGTTCAATTTTTAGATCAAGAAATTGAAGAAATAGTAAATAATTTATCTTATCGCGGAATGCATATTATCATTGGAGGATTAGAACTTGATTTTTGTGGAAGACCTTTCGGATCTATGAATTATTTATTATCAATTGCTGATCAAGTTATTAAATTAAAATCTTCTTGTAATGTTTGTGGCAAAGAAGCAAATAGAACTCAAAGAATAGTCGATGGTTCAATTCCTAAATCTACTGATCCTATTGTTTTAGTAGGTGAAAAAAATTATCATGAACCGCGTTGCAGAAAATGTCATAAATTTATAAATTAATTTTTTAAAAAGAAGATTATTATGAAATCAAAAGAATTTTTTTATATGAAAGAAGCTTTTAAAGAAGCTCAAAAAGCTTTTTTAAAAGGCGAAGTTCCTGTTGGCGCTGTGGCTGTTTTAAATGATAAAGTTATTGCTAGAGCTCATAATAATGTTGAAAAAAAGAAAATTTTTTTTGGTCATGCTGAATTTTTAATTTTAAAAAAATTAAATAAAAAATTTAAAAATTATAGATTTAATGATATAATAATTTATACAACTCTAGAACCTTGTATTATGTGCATGGGTGCATTAATTCAAGTAAGAATAAAAAAAATATATTATAGTACTCCTAATATAAGGCTAGGTTTGAAAAATAATTTTTCTTTAAATAATTTAAGTTTGATTTCGAAAATATCTTTTAAATCTGATTTTTTTGAGAAAGAAAGTGAATATATTTTAAAGAATTTTTTTATCAATCTTAGAAAAGAAAAGAAATTTTTTTAATTTTTTAAAAAAATCTTTTTAAAAATCACCATTCAATAAAATTAAAATGAATCTGGTCAGAACTTGGTTGGAGCAGCCATAAGTTTTAATTTCATGTGATTGGTGATTTTTAAAAAGATTTTTTTAAAAAATAAGAAAATAAAAAATTAGGGAAAATTAAGAAAATGAAGAATTTTTTTAAAAATAAAAGAAGTAAATTAAAACTTTTTCCTTTTATTTTTAATTCTATTTCAGGGAAACCTTTTCGTTGTGAAACATATGATATAAATGGAGAAGAGAAAAAAATTGAATTTTTCTTTTTAAAACAAAGTGAATATAATTCTTATTTTTTAGATATGAAACAATATATTGTTTGGAGTATGGTCGATGATCTATATAGAGTTTTAGTTGATGAAAATTATTATTCCAAATTTGAACTTTTATATCAAAAAGAAATTAATATTATTTATATGGATTTTCTTCAAAAATTATTATATAAACGTTTTAAAATAATTAGAAAAAATTTTTTATATTATTTTTTAAGCATTTTTTTTTCTTTATTTCTTGTTTGTTTTTTTTATTTTAAAAAAATTCCCTTTTTAAGAGAATATCGATATTTAATTTTTTTTATTATTTTTATTTTAAATTTTGTTTTTTTGTTTTTTTATACAAAAGTTAAACAAAGAGATTTTTTTCAAAATTATAAAATAAAATTATTAAAAGAAACAATGAAAAATATTAAATCTTTTTTAGGTGTCGAAGTTTTCGAAAATATTTCAAAACAACAAAGAATGTTTTCTTCTGAATTTTTTGATGAAAAAGAAAAATAATTTTTGATTTTATTTTTTTAACAAGGTTTTTATAAAAAAAGGAGAAACAAAAAAAGAAATGATTTTTGAAGGTATTGTTATTGGTGGTGGTCATGCAGGCGTAGAAGCTGCTTTGGCTTTGGCTAAAAATCATAAAACAGTTTTAATCACAGTCAATTTAAAACAAATAGCTTTTTTACCATGCAATCCTTCTATTGGAGGGCCAGCTAAAGGTGTTGTTGTTAGAGAAATAGATGCTTTAGGTGGAATAATGGGAAAAGCAGCTGATTTATCACAAATTCAAATTAAAATGTTGAATACTTCTAAAGGTCCTGCTGTTAGAAGTTTAAGAGCCCAAATAGATAAAATGAAATATCCTAAAATTGTTTTGGAAATTTTAAAAAAAACACCTAATTTAACTTTATTAGAAGGTTTTGTTGATAAATTAATTATAGAAGATAATAAAGTGTGTGGAGTTAAATTAAAAGACGGTACTATTATTAATAGCAAAACAGTTATTTTAACGACAGGAACTTATTTAGCTAGTAAAATCTTAATTGGGAAAAATAAAATTAATTCTGGCCCTAATAATACACCTACTACTTATAGTATTAGCGAACAGTTAAAGGAATATGGTTTTGAAATTATTCGTTTAAAAACAGGAACACCTCCAAGAGTTAAAAAAGATACCATTGATTATAGTAAATCAAAAATTCAATTAGGAGATGGTATTTTACAAACTTTTAGTTCTCCTTCTGTTATTAAAGATTTAGGCATTCAAGAACCTTGTTTTTTAATACATACTAATAAAGAAACTCATGAATTAATCAAAAAAAATTTAAAAAAATCGGCTATGTACGGAGGACATGTAGAAGGAAAAGGTCCACGTTATTGTCCTTCTATCGAAGATAAAATTGTTCGTTTTTGTGATAAAGAAAGTCATCAAATTTTTATTGAACCAGAAAGTTTAGAATTAGATGAAATGTATCTTCAAGGTCTTTCTACAAGTATGCCTGAAGAAGTTCAAGAAAAAATTTTAAAAACAATTCCTGCATTAGAAAAAGCAGTAATTACTAAATATGCTTATGCTATTGAATATGATGCTTTTAATCCTAATCAACTAAATTATAATTTAGAAACAAAAAAAATTGAAAATTTATTTTTTGCTGGTCAGATAAATGGAACTAGTGGTTATGAAGAGGCAGCTTGTCAGGGTTTAATGGCCGGAATAAATGCCAGTCTTAAAATTGAAAATAAAGAAAGTTTAATTTTAAAAAGAAATGAAGCTTACATTGGAGTTTTAATTGATGATTTGATTAATAAAGGAGTTTCAGATCCTTATCGTTTGTTAACTTCTAGATCTGAATTCCGTTTATTTTTAAGACATGATAATGCTGATTTAAGATTAACTCCTTATGGACATCAAATAGGGTTGATAGATGAAAAAATTTATAATAAAGTGGAAAAGAAACGTTCTGATATTGAAAATTTGAAAGAAGAATTAAAAAATTTTATTGTATTACCTAATGAAAAAAATTTAAGTTTTTTAGAAAAACATAATTCTTCGATTAAAGAAAAAAGTACTTTATATAAATTATTAAAAAGAAAAGAATTAAATATTAATATTATAGATTTTTTTATTGATAAAAAATATGATCAAGAAGTTTTAGAACAAACAGAGATACAAATCAAATATGAAGATTATATTTTAAAAGTAGAAAAAGAAGTTCAAAAAAATTTAAATTTAGAGATAAGAAAAATACCTTCAGAAATTGATTATAATAAGATTAATAATTTATCTATGGAAGCTAAAGAAAAATTAACATTAATTAAACCTAATAATTTAGGTCAAGCATTAAGAATTTCAGGAGTTAATCCTGTAGATATATCTATTTTAAATGTTTATTTAAGAAAATATAAAAATGCCTTTTGATAGATTAAAAACAGATTTTGCTTTAAGTGATTTTCAATTAAATCAATTTCAAGAATATTATTTATTTTTAACTAATTATAATAAAAAAACTAATTTAACTTCTTTAGTGAATCAAAAAGATATTTATTTTAAACATTTTTATGATTCTTTATTAATTTCTAAAACTTTTAATTTTGAACAAATAAATAATTTATGTGATTTAGGAACAGGAGCTGGTTTTCCTGGTATTCCTTTAAAAATTTTATATCCTAATTTAAAAGTTTTTTTAATTGATTTTTCTTCGAAAAAAATTAATTTTTTAGAATTATTAATTAAACATTTAAATTTAACAAATGTTTTTGTTTTTAAAGAAAAAATTGAAAAGCATAAAAATAAATATGATTTTGTTATTGCAAGAGCTTTAGGAAAATTAAATTTAATTTTAAAATTAGCTTCTTTTGTTACTAAAGATAAAAGTTATTTTATGGCAATGAAAGGTCCTAATTATAAAGC
>NZ_JAHRHX020000056.1:0-3908 GCF_020312115.2 Candidatus Phytoplasma sp. AldY-WA1 | reverse complement strand
GATTTGTTTAGTTTTATTATAAAATATTTCTTTTTCTTCTAATTCTAAACCTCTAAAAAAGTCTTTATAATTATTATTAAATTCGTTAATTTGATTTAAAAATTCTTTTTCATTTATTAAATTATTTAAATATGCACTATATAAAAAACTACAATTATAACTATATTTACTTTTTAAATAATTTAATTTATTTACATCAGTAATATCATTAAGATTATTTAACCAAAAATAACAAGAATCAAATTCAGCTTCTAAATTTTTTGTTACAAAACGCATATGAGTATATTTTTCTTCTTTTAAATATATCTTAATACGTGATAAAAAATCTAAAAAAGTTGCATCATTCAAAAAACAAATTGAAATATTAACAAAATCATTGTTTTTTATATCTTTTGTCATTAATTCAGGACTATTATCTGGTTTATTAGTTAAAATTAAATTCAAATTAGCTTTTGAAACAATCCAACCGTTTTTCTTTTTATAATTAGAAATATCTTCATATTCTTTATTATATATATTTTCTGTGCCTTCACTCATAATAGCTGGAAATGTATTAAAATTATATTTTTTACAATTTTCTATAAATTCTGGAACTGAAAAATAATTTAATCTACCTTTATGGTCTTTACCAGTGGGTTTCATACCAGGGAAAAAATTATATTCTCTAATTGTATTACCTTCTTTATCTTTATAAGTTAAATAAGGTTTAAAGAAAAAATTAAATTCTTCTTTAACTGGATTAGGTGGTGGTGATGGAATAGGTTTTGGATCTGGTGGTAATATAACAGGTCCAGGACACCATGGTATATCTGGTTTAACAGGTGGAGCAGGTATAACTGGAGTTTCAGGTGGAACTGGTTTAACTGGTGGCACTGGTATAACAGGCCCAGCTCCTCCACATCCTGGTACTGGATCAACAGGTCTAACTGGATCAACAGGTATTACTGGTTTTACTGGTGGCACTGGTATCTCTGGTATAACAGGTTTAACTGGTCCAACAGGTATATCTGGTTTTACTGGTGGCACTGGTATCTCTGGTATAACAGATTTAACAGGTTCAACAGGTTCAACTGATTTTAGTTCTGTAAATACTTCAGATAAATCAGTTTTTAAATCTTTATTTTCTTCTTTTACATCATCATTATATTTTTTAATTATTTTATTAGTTTTAAGTTCTTCAGCTTCTAAACGAGGCTTATAATCTCTACTAATAATTATCAAAAAAATAAATAATAATGCTAAAATGATAAAAAAATAAATAAAAAAATTATTTTGTTGTTTATCATTAATATTATCATTATTCATATTTAAAATACTCTCTTTTTTTAAAAATAAACTGTTTTAAGGTTGATTTTAATATTTTGGAAAATCTTTTTTTATATTATAAAAGATTTTTTGATTAAAAGTTGTTTTTTTCATCTCTCTTTTTGTGGTAAATTATTTTATTTTTTTTCTTTGATATTCATTTTTTCATTATAAAGAGTAATATATTGTTTTTTTGGATTAAAGTGAAGATAATAAGTAGTTGTTCCTACTTTTTTATTCGCCATTTGTATAGGACATTTAACTTCATTAACATAAAAATCTTTGTCTTCTTCTAATAAATATTTAGGGCCTTCATAATCCATTTTGATAGTGTCGTCTTTTTCGACAAAACTATTATTAAATACAGAAAATACAGGTCCGTTATAGTTAGTACTCAAAGTATCTATATTAAAATATGCAGGACTAAAATAATTTGTTTCTTCAATAGCAAAAGGATTTTTATAAAAACACCATTTATTAAAAGGTTCTTTAATACAATGAATTAAATCTTTAGGAATTTTATCTTTGTATTGACACTGATCGAAACCATTGAAACCGAAAAATGTATATGTTTTTTCGATTAATGGTTCTTCTATTTCTCCGACATTATTCAACATTAATTTTCCTTTTTCGTTGCGATAAGGTTTATCTTGTTCAGTTAATTTATATTTAGTACCATATTCTCCTTTTTTATAATAATATTCATATTTTGTTTCTATTTGAGGAGTAGGAACAGGTTTACTTTCTTTTTTAACTTCTGGTTTATTATTAACATGCATTAAAAATGCACTAAATGATATAACAATAATACCAATAAACAAATTAAAAATAATTTTTCCTTTAGGACTGATTTTTTGAATTCGATTTTGATTTAATTTTTTTTCTCGAAGAATAATCAAATAAGGTCCTAAAATAAATAATAAAAGAGTTAAAACTACTAAAATAATGATTTGAATAGTTGAAAACATAATAAAATTCTCCTTTTTGAAAATTAATTATTAAGATTAAATAATATTTTTTATTTTATCATAATTATTTTTAATTAAAACCAACTTTTGAATTTATCCCAAGCATAAGAGGCTGCTCCTATTCCTGCTCCTGTAAGTGCTCCTGCTGCTGTTCCAACTCCTGGAATTATACTACCTATTGCTGCTCCTGCCGCCGTACTCTTACCGATTGTTTTTGCTGTGTTGCCCCATGTGTTTTTCTTAGTTTCTAATGTCTCGCTTTTTTTGTTGTGATCTTGTATTTTTGTTTTTAAACCTTTTATTGCTTCATTTAATTCAGTCTTAGTCTTCTCATGAGCTTTTCGTTCATCTTCTAATTGTTGTCTTAATTCCTTAATTTTTAATAATAACTCTTGATTCTCACTGCTTAAAGCTTCATTCGCTTCTTCTAGTCCTTTAATTGTTCCTTCTAATTGTTGAATATGTTTGCCTTGTTCTGTATATAATTCAATTTGTCTTTCAATTTCAGCATTTAAACGGTTTATTTCTGTGGCTTGTTCTTGAACTATTTTCTCTAATTTAGCTATTTCTTCATTTTTTGTGTTAATAATATCTTTTAATTTTTTTTCGTTTTCTTCTAAAGTTATGATTTTTGTTTGTAATTCTTGAATTTTTTCTTGTTTATCGTTTAACGTTTTAATTAAATTATTATTAATTTGATTAGTATTTTTTAATTCTTCTTGTATTTGAGCTATCTCTGCTTCTAGTTGAGCGTTTATTGTTTTAGTTGATTTTAATTCAATTATTACGTTTTTTAAATCATTATCATATTTAGCTTTTAAATTTTCATTTTCTTTTGTTAAAGTCTGAATTTCTTCTTGAAAACCTTTTTCTTTAATAGTTAATTCATCCATGTCTTTTTTTAAATCTTTGATATGTTTTTCTTTTTTTTGAACTTCTATTTCTAAAGTTTCATCAGGAGTAGTTTGTTCGATTAACTCTTTCATTTCTTGTTTAGTTTGATTTAATTCTTGTTCTAATTTTGTTGTTTGATTTGAAATATCTAGTAATTCTTTCGTTTTATCCTTTAAACGAAGAAGACTATTTTCACTTAATTCTTGTGTAGGAGGAGTTAAACAAACGTCATGACTAAATTTCATTTCTATTTTGTTAAAACGAGCGCTGTTATAGTGATCTAAAACTTTTATTTCATGGTGGTTTAAAGTCTTTTGTTTTACATTTTCAGGCCATATATCGAATTTTATATAATAAACAACTGTTCCATCAATTTCGGTTTTTTGAGCTTCAAATATTTTTGTATTTTTAACTGCATCATTTTCTTTATCGTCATAATTTTCAATGTTTTTATATGGTTTAATTTCTACTTGAAATGGTTGAGGAGCGTAATATACGTCGTTATCAGTATATTTTTGTGTATTTGTTTCATTTGAAATTAAACTATGGTATACAGTTAATGTTTTTTTATCTTTTTTAATTTGACATTTATTTAACCAATCGTGATAAGGGTTATTTAAAGCATTGACTTCTTGTTCTAAAGAAGCTTTTTGTGTTTGTAATTTACTTAATTCTAGATTTAATTTAATTAATTGTTCTTGTTTATCAGTTAAATAAATTTTTGATTGCTCGGTTTTTTCC
>NZ_JAHRHX020000055.1:0-3935 GCF_020312115.2 Candidatus Phytoplasma sp. AldY-WA1 | reverse complement strand
ATGATAGTGAGCGTGTTAAAAACTCTCAACTATCAACTTTGAATCCTTGTGACTATGAAATAGATTATAGTAGAAAGCATAATTCCCAATTTTGGAGACACGAAAATGGACATGCTTTTGCTGATAATGCTCGAGTTTTTTATGATATTCCAGGTATTAAAATGGTTCCTTGTAGGACTTATCAAGAATATGCTAATAAATCACAAATAGCGGGTAATGCTTTTGGTAAACTTTGTAATTTTTATCCTCCAGCAAAGTTTGTATAATGAATTATTATTATTTAGTAATTAATTTTTTCGTTGGCTCTGTCTCTTTATATATCGCATTAAAAACTAAATATTTGGATTTTATCATTGATCCTTCTAGTAGATTTTATAAACGAAATTTCAAAACTTATATTAATAATTATTATACTGATCACAAAAGAAATAAATCAATTAAAAAAAATATCGATCAAATTAATAAAGAAAAAGAAAATATTGTTAAAAAATCACAAATAAATGATATTTCTTCATATAAAAGTGTTTTTTATAGGTTATATAGTTTAATTATTCTATCTTTTTTATCAGGAATTATTAATTATTTCGTTGTTGTCTATAAACTTGAGATAAAAAGCGTTTATTCGATTCTTTATTTAGAATGGTTCATATTTTCAATTATATTATTTGTGTATTTTATTCGTTTTTTATGTTATTTGTTTTTAGATATATATCTTTTTTCTGGTTTATTCTCGAATTTATTCTCTATATTTTTGTCGCTTTTATATGGAGCATTTCTTTCTTGTTTTTATATATTAGAATATAAATTTTATCAGATATCAAATTGTCCTTTATCATATAAAATTTTGAAATATTTTATCTTATTATATATTATCTTACCTCTTTTTTTAACTTTTATAATAATTTTTATAGTTAGTTTTTTATATAGAAATAATAAAATAAAAGTTAATAATAAATTTCATACTTTCCTCAAAACATTATTTATTATTAGTTTTTTCATAGAAACATCTTTTGTACCTCAAATATTTGGTCATAATTCTTTATTTACTTTAATCATATATTTATTAGAAGCGTTATTTGGTTTAATTTTATATAGTTTGGTTTGGGTTAATACTTTAAATCAACTGGATCGTTTTATTGAACAAAAAATTCCGAAAAAATGTGAATGGCTTTTGGTATATTTTTTATTCGAATCTTTGATTTTTATTTTTATGGAAATTTTACTTATAATTATACATATTAGAAATTATTTAGTTAGAAAAAAAAAATTGTAAAAATGAATTATTTTAGTTTCAAAGTTATAATTTTTTGGTCATCTTATTTTTTTAAATCTTTTTTAAATAAAAATCTAATAAAATCCTAAAATAAAATTCAATATATTGTTTATATTTTTATTAAAAATTATAATTATCAAAGAAGAATGAAATATTTAAATTATTTTTCCTTACAATTTAAATATCAAAAAGAAAACCAACAATCCACTCTCAGATAATAATGAGAGCACAGTGTTTCAAAAAAGTGTAAATAAATTCATTTTTAATACCAAACAGACAGTTAACACAAACTAGTCTTTTTTTGTTTTTAATTAAAAAAGGTTTTAAAAATATTTAGAGTTAAAAAAGCATTTACATTTTTTTAGAACAGTGCGAGCCATCATAACAACAACAGGAATAATAATTTCATTAAAATTTTTCGCTAATGATTTAAAATCTGAATTTAATCTTTTGAACGAACAGACAAACGCGACAACAAATTAAACAATATTAACAAAAATTGTGAATTATTAAAAAAAGATATGTCATATCATCGAGAAAGTTTAGAAGAAATTAAAAAAACGAACCAAGAAACAAAAGATACAATAATAGAAACATTTAAAAAAATAGAAAAACTAATAGATAACAATGGTAAAAAAACATAATTTACCATCAAATATAAATAAAAAATAATTTTATAATAAATTAAAAAAAATAATTTAAGACTCTAATTTTTAAGAGTCTTTTTTTATACCAAAATTTAACCAAAAAGGAGAATATCATGAAAAACCAAATTAAAAAATTAGAAAAACAAATCACTAATTTAAATAAACAATTTATATTATTTAAAAAAATATATTATAATAATGTTGTTAAAATTAATTTTCAAAAAGGAGATATTAATATGAAAGAATCAAATTTTGAAAACATTTTATTTACTATGGCAAATTATATTATTAAAAAAGACCCAACAATAACTAATTTAAAATTACAAAAACTTTTATATTATATTCATGCTCATTATTTAGTAAAAAATAAAAAAGATTCTAGAAAAGAACTTTTTCCTGATTGTTCTATTCATGCTTGGATTTATGGCCCAGTTTTTCCTAATTTATATTTTAAATTATCACGATACGGTGATAAACCTGTTAATTTAATTAAAGAAAACGAATTTACATCTGTTAAATTAACAAAAGAACAAATAGATTCAATTGAATATATTTTAAATAAATATGGTAATATGAAACCTTTTGTTCTTTCAAATAAAACACATTTAGAAGATCCTTGGATCAAAAACTTTAAAGATGATTTTTGTGATTTAAGTGATAATGTTATTTCAGAAAAAGATATTTTTGAATATTATACTGAAAATCCTTTAAAATTATAATTTTTTTATTTTTAAGAAAGTTTTTTTTGAATATGAAATTTAATTATAAAATCGAACGACTATCGTTTATAAATAAAGGAAAATTTAGTTTTAACAATTATAATTTTGATGTTTTTTTACAAGTTATTTATGTATTGAATGGATATAAGGAACATGAATGGGAATTTATTGAAAAACATAAAGAATTTCATTTTCATAAGATAGAACCCTCCAAAATTAAAGAAAAATGTAATGAATTATATCATAAAACAAAAAATTTAGAAATATATCAAATTTTGATTACAAATACAGGAAGATTATTATTTGAAAAAATAAAAAATAAAATCTATATTGTTGGTTATGATTATTTTCATATTTTAGATAACGAAAAGAAACCAAAACAATCATTATATAATAATTTAAGATATGAAATATACATTTTTTTGAAAAAATATATTTCATGTGAAGAAGCTTTAAAATTTATTAATACTTTAGAAAAATTTTTTTCTAAAGAATCATTTTTTAAAAAAATTAAAATAATATTAAGACGAATTCAAAAAAAAATTAACACTGATACAAATAAAAATAATCTAGAAAAAATTAATGATTCATTAAAAATAATGATTGATGATGCGTTTAAAAAAATAGATAAAATTAATTAAGAATTTAATTTATTTAATTTTTTTTTATTATAAAAAAGAAGAAAAAAATAAATTAACCAAATTAAATCAAAAAAGATAATTAAAAAAACTAATTAAATTAGTTCTTTTTTTATTTTAAAACAACAAATCAACAAACTTTAAAGCATTAAACTAACAGAACCAAATTAATAATTATTAACAATTAAAAAGATTCATTCTATATGAATCTTTTTTTACACTAAATTCAACCAAAAAGGAGAAAAAAATATGTCGTTCATCGTCATCGAAAGACTCGATGGAACCATCAACTACGTTGAACAATTATAATAATGATGACAACAACAAAACATTATCATTCTTCAAATATTAAAAGATTTTTTTTACCAAAAACACATTTTTATAATCTTTAAATTTACATTATTTTTAAAATATGTTATATTAACAATATAAAATTTTTAAAAACAAAAAAAGTATTTAAAGTTTCAAATAATGAAACTTTTTTATTTATATTCAATTCTATATATAAAATATCTACTTGATTTAGATAAAAAAATAAAGTCAAACTTAAAAAGTTAAACTTTAAAAAATAATATTTACTTTCGATTATATAGGTTATATAAGTATGAACTTAAATTAATTTCAAAGATATATTAAATGAATAATTTATATATTTCTT
>NZ_JAHRHX020000111.1:0-1331 GCF_020312115.2 Candidatus Phytoplasma sp. AldY-WA1 | reverse complement strand
ATAGAAAAAAAACTAATAGACAACAATAATAAAAAAAACAATATATAAAATAAATAAACCCAAGACTCTCATTTTCGAGAGTCTTTTTTTACATCCAAATTCAACCAAAAAGGAAAATATTATGAAAAACCAAATTAAAAAACTAGAAAAACAAATTATTAATTTAAATAAACAATTTGTATTATTTAAAAAAATATATTATAATAATGTTATTAAAATTAATTTTCAAAAAGGAAATATTAATATGAAAAATTCTAATTTTGAAAACATTTTATTTGCTATGGCAAATTATATTATTAAAAAAGACTCAACAATAACTAATTTAAAATTACAAAAACTTTTATATTATATCCATGCTTATTATTTAGTAAAAAATAAAAAAGATTCTAGTAAAGAACTTTTTCCTGATTGTTCTATTCATGCTTGGATTTATGGTCCAGTTTTCCCTAATTTATATTTTAAACTAGCACAATATGGTGATAAACCTGTTAATTTAATTAAAGAAAATGAATTTACATCTGTTAAATTAACAAAAGAACGAGTAGAATCAATTGAATATATTTTAAATAAATATGGTAATATGAAACCTTTTGAACTTTCAAGTAAAACACATCAAGAAGATCCTTGGATTAATAATTTTAAAGATGATTTTTTTGATCCGAGTGATAATATTATTTCAGAAAAAGATATTTTTGAATATTATACTGCAAATCCTTTATAATTATATTTTTTTTATTTTTAAGAAAGTTTTTTAAATATGAAATTTGATTATAAAATTGAACAACTATCGTTTATAAATAAAGGAAAATTTAGTTTCAATAATTATGGTTTTGATGTTTTTTTACAAGTTATTTATGTATTGAATGAATATAAAATTCATGAATGGGAATTTATTAAAACGTATAAAAATTTTCATTTTCATAAAATAGAATTCTTAAAAATTAAAGAAAAATGTAATGAATTATATAATAAAACAAAAAATTTAAGAATATGTCAAATTTCGATTACAAATGCAGGAAGATTGTTATTTCACGAAATAAATAACAAAATCTATATTATTGGTTATGATTATTTTCATATATTAGATAATGGAAAAAATTTAAAACAATCAATATATAATAATTTAAGATATGAAATATACATTTTTTTGAAAAAATATATTTCATGTGAAGAAGCTTTAAAATTTATTAATACTTTAAAAAAAATTTTTTTAAAAAAATCGTTTTGGAAACAAATTAAAACAATATTAAACCAAATTAAAGAAATATTTAGCATTGATACAAATAAAAATAATTTAGAAAAAATTAATGATTCATTAAAAATAATGATTG
>NZ_JAHRHX020000110.1:0-1339 GCF_020312115.2 Candidatus Phytoplasma sp. AldY-WA1 | reverse complement strand
ACGAACACAATAATAAATTAAAAGAACACAATAATAAATTAAAAGAATACAATAAATAAATTAAAAAATATTGATAAAAATTGTGAATTATTAAAAAAAGATATGTCATATCATCGAGAAAGTTTAGACGAAATTAAAAAAACGAACCAAGAAACAAAAGATGTAATGATAGAAATATTAAAAAAAAGATAAATCAATAGATAATAATAACAAAAAAAATAACTTGTCATCAAATATAAATAAAAAATAATTTAAGACTCTCATTTTTGAGAGTCTTTTTTTATGCCAAAATTAAATCAAAAAGGAAAATATCATTAAAAAACCAAATTAAAAAAACTAGAAAAACAAATTACTAATTTAAATAAACAATTTGTATTATTTAAAAAAACATATTATAAATGTTATTAAAATTAATTTTAGAAAAGGAGATATTAATATGAAAAATTCTAATTTTGAAAAAAGACCCAACAATAACTAATTTAAAATTACAAAAACTTTTATATTATATTCATACTCATTATTTAGTAAAAAATAAAAAAGATTCTAATAAAGAATTTTTTCCTTGTTAAATTATTAAAGAAAACGAATTTACATCTGTTAAATTAACAGAAAAACAAATAGAATCAATTAAATATATTTTAAATAAATATGGTAATATGAAACCTTGTGCTCTTTCAAATAAAACACACCAAGAAGATTCATGGATTAATAATTTTGAAGATGATCATTGTGATCCAAGCGATAATATTATTTCAGAAAAAGATATTTTTGAATATTATACTGAAAATCCTTTAAAATTATAATTTTTTTATTTTTAAGACTAAATTAAACCAAAAAAAGATAATTAAAAAAGAACTAATTAAATTAGTTCTTTTTTAATTTAAAAACAAAGACATCAATCCAGCAAACAAACAACAACACGCCAAGACATTAAACCAACAAAACCAAATTAATTATTATTAACAATTAAAAAGATTCATTCTATATGAATCTTTTTTTATACCAAAATTCACCTAAGGGAGAAAAAAATATGTCATTCATCGTCATCGAAGGACTTGTGACGGAAGTGGTAAGACTACTTTAATCAAAGCATTTCAAAAAATTTAATTCAAAACAAATTAAATTTTAAACAATATCAAGGATTAGGTAGTAGTCAACGAATTAATTTTGATAATGATAAAATAATTTTTTTTATAAATAATTATCTTTAATTATAATAATAAAAAATTATTATAAGTAAAGATAAAAGACCTATGAATAATTTAAATATTGATTTTTTTAAATTTTGTAATACTAACAAATTTATAAAAAAAATAATAATTTTTTTCTGATTTTTTTT
>NZ_JAHRHX020000109.1:0-1342 GCF_020312115.2 Candidatus Phytoplasma sp. AldY-WA1 | reverse complement strand
CAGGATCCAAGGGTGATCCAAGGGGATTATTTAAACAAGAGATGATAGATCAAAATATCATTATTCAAAGTAATTTAATTTCTAAATATGGGATTGCGCAGCGTACTGTTATAAAAAAATGTAAATGTTTTTTTAACTCTGTATATTTTTAAAATCTCTTTTCTATAAAAAAAGACTAGACAGTACGACCGGTTTGTAATAAAAGCGAGAAATACAAATCTTCGATTAAAGGAAAAATATAAAAAAATGAAATCAAAAAAAAAATACATTTACGACGGTGAAAATATTCATTTTATTAGCGAACATAACGAAAACGGCCAAATAATTAAATTAACAGAATACCAAGAAGACGGTAAAACTGTTAAAAAAATTATAAAATATAACGACTGCAAAACTATTAAGGCAATTGAAGAATACAACGAAAACGGCCAAAAAACTAAATTAACATTATACGAAAACGACGGCAAAACTGTTAAAAAAATTATAAAATATAACGACGGCAAAACTATTAGGTTTATTGTCGAATACAACGAAAACAACCAAAAAATTAAAGAAACATTCTACCAACCCGACGGCAAAACTGTTAAAAAAATTATAAAATATAACGACTGCAAAACTATTTTTACAATCCACGAATACAACGAAAACGGTCAAAAAAATAAAGTAACATTCTATAAAGACGACGGCAAAACTATTAGGTTTATTGTCGAATACAACGAAAACGGCCAAAAAAATAAAGTAAAATTCTATAAAGACGACGGCAAAACTATTAGGTTTATTGTCGAATACAACGAAAACGTCCAAAAAATTAAAGAAACATTCTACCAACCCGACGGCAAAACTGTTAAAAAAATTATAAAATATAACGACGGCAAAACTATTAAGGCAATTGAAGAATACAACGAAAACGGCCAAAAAACTAAAGTAAAATTCTATCAAGACGACGGCAAAACTATTTTGGCAATTGAAGAATACAACGAAAACAACCAAATAATTAAATTAACAAAATACCAAGACGACGGCAAAACTATTCATTTTATTGGCGAATACAACGAAAACAACCAAATAATTAAATTAACAAAATACCAAGACGACGGCAAAACTATTTTGGCAATTGAAGAATACAACGAAAACGGTCAAAAAAATAAAGTAACATTCTATAAAGACGACGGCAAAACTATTAGGTTTATTGTCGAATACAACGAAAACGGCCAAAAAAATAAAGAAACATTATACGAAAACGACGGCAAAACTGTTAAAAAAATTATAAAATATAACGACGACGGAACAGAAAAAAAATAATATGAAAAATACAAAAAAATAAAAAATAAAATAAACGTCC
>NZ_JAHRHX020000108.1:0-1354 GCF_020312115.2 Candidatus Phytoplasma sp. AldY-WA1 | reverse complement strand
TGCAAAAAAGAAAAAAAAGATTTAATTCTTTTTCTAAACTTCAAAAAGGAATTTTATTTTTTTTAGTTTTAGTAGCTGTTTCTTTGATAGGCGTTATTTTAGCAAATACAGTTGGTGTTACAAATCCTTTTAAATTCTTATTTAAGTATAATACAAAAAATCATTCAACGAAATTATCACAGAGTTTTAGTGTGGATAGATTTATAGATGGTGAAGATTTGACAATTACCAAATTACCAAAAAGACCTACATCTTTAATAGCTCGAAATGGCGCTACTAGAACACCTAATCCAGACCTAAATGAAGCTTGTGAATCTCAAATTTTACATAAATTATTTTTAAGATCAGATTTTAATTTTAGAAACTTTAGTGACAAAATCAAAAAGGAAGCTAATGTTGATGTTGAGGTAAAGTTTTATTTAATACCGGTTGAATTACAAGGAGAAAATGAAGATCCGCAAAAATTTTTTGACGATAAAGACAAATTTGACAAACTTTTAGATGTGGGTGGTTTTGAATACGAAGATGAAGATAATAAAGGAAAATTTAAAAATTTTTTCGGTTCTTATGTTGTTTTTGATAATCAATTTTTTGATGTATCTTCAAACAAAATAAAATATAAACATGATTGGTTAGAAAATCCAATCAAAGTAAAATTATTACCTAAGTCGGAATATCGGACAACAAAATATTATTACCCGAAAGATAATATATTCACAACCCAAGAGTTAAACAATTTAAACAATAAAGCGAATTTAAATTATGATGTTATAGACTCATATGAGGAGTATAAAGGAAATTATGATGCTAATCATAGACAAGAAGTAACACCAAAATCTAAAATTCCTAGTATTGATGACATTGATAACATCATTAAGAAGAAATCAAGTACACAAAAATATTATCTTTATGGAGATGAAAGTATAAATATAGCAAGTCCAAATTTTTCAGACTTTAAATTTCCAAAATTAATCACTAAAACCAATAAAAACGCTCCAGATAATTATGACAAAATAGAAACTCTTATTTTAATTAATTTTTGGAACGAAATGAGTTTAAATGATGAATTTTTTACCGAAGTTGCAAAATCCAAAAAACCAAAAGATTTTTATACTGATGCAAGTCATGATTTAACTTTATTTACACAAATCACTTATACTTTAGTTGATAACGAAGGCAATTGTCATAAATTAGAAACAGGAACTCAAGGAACTGAATTAAAAGATATGAAACTTAATGATTCTAAAGCAGGTACAGGAGGAGGTTCTGGGAGAAAAATTACTGTTAGAGCTAAACAACCAATAACACAAGACAATACAAACACCAATACTCGAATTGGATAATATTAATTTTG
>NZ_JAHRHX020000107.1:0-1366 GCF_020312115.2 Candidatus Phytoplasma sp. AldY-WA1 | reverse complement strand
ACATTGTAAAATCTGGGATTATCCTAAAAATTTACAAATTGATTTTGGAAAAAAAGGAGCATTTCGCCTTTTCATCAGTTTAGAAGATGATTTTTATCGCAAAACAGCGCAAAAAATATATTCTCAAGAAGAGTTTCGGAAGTGTAATAGTTTTTTTAAAAGTTTAAAAATTTATTCACATAATAATTAATTGAAAACCCACACTGTTATAAATTTTTGTAAATAAATTCATTTTTGATACCCGAAAAGACTAGTTTAAAACAACTAGTCTTTGTTTGTTTTTAGCGAAAAGAGGTTTTAAAAATTAATAATTTTAAACAAAGTGTATTAGAAATTGAATCATGTTATTTTGATTTATTTTTTAATCTTTTTAAAAAACTTGATATTTTTTTATTAAAAAATAAAGAAATAAATAATGAAAAAATAAAAGAAGAAATTTATAAATTAAACAAACGAATTAAAAATCTTTTATTTATAAAGTAGCGAATTTTAAATTTTCATTCTCATTATATAAAGAAGATTTATTATTAACAACTTATCAAATTTTAGTAAAAAAGTAAAAAGATACAGTGTTATAAATTTTTGTAAATAAATTCATTTTTAATACTTAACAGATTAGTTAAAAAAATAGTCTTTTTTTAGTAAAAAAAGGTTTTAAAAATGAATTTATTTACAAAAATTTATAACAGTGTGCCACAACCTTATAATCATTAACAAAAAATAATAATCCTAAACCCATAAATAAAACTATTTTAAATAAAAATAATTGTTTTTTTAATTTAAAAATTAATTAATAACTCCTTTAATTTTTTCCCCCTCAGTTGAGGTAATATATTATAATTTTACTTTTATTAATTGTTTTTTTAATTATATATTTTTTTATCTAACAAAATCATAAATTAAAATATGCAACCAAAAAAAGAACAAAATCATAAATTAAAACTATGCAAATCAAAGAAGAATAAATAGTGTTTAAAAAATGAATAAAACATTTTCTCTCTTTATGGTTAATATTAGCTGGTATATTTTTATCTTTTAATTTACATATTTTATAGTTATAAAATAATATATAAAACAATGGTATTAAATAATAATAAAAATTAAATAAAAGTAACATAAATTTAATAATATTAATAATATAAAAAACATATAAATTCATTTAAATGCGAACTCCTTTACCACTCATATAATAATTATTTATATTATATATACTTTATATTTTAAATGTGTAATAAAGTGTAATAAAAAATTTTTATTTATTTACCATGATGATTTCATAGTCTTATTTGACGGGTTGTCCGACTCATTGTTGTGAGATATTAATTTTGAACTCAATTTAAAATAAACACAAAAAATTATTACTAAA
>NZ_JAHRHX020000054.1:0-4097 GCF_020312115.2 Candidatus Phytoplasma sp. AldY-WA1 | reverse complement strand
TCAATACCTTTTTTTATATTTAAACTATTTTCCATATTTAAATCAACTCCTTTGTTTTTAATATCAATTAAATTATATAATAATTTTAATTGTTTTTTAAGAGATATAATTTTTTGTTGCATTTGTTTTTTAGTCATGATTAATTTGTTTCTTTTTGGTTTATTGATTAACGGCCTTACCAGTTGTTGTGTGTGTTTGGTTTGGGTAAAATGAAAAAGGTCCGCGAAGAGACCTTTATTGGTTGCTTTATTGTGGGGATTTTTAATATAAAAATAATAATCTCTAAATGGCAAAAATAAAATCGCAAAATTTAGTCGTTATTAAAGCGAATTGAGACAATCAAGTATTATTATACCCAAATTAAATTTGAAGAATGATAAGGTATTTTAGAAAATATAATAAAAAAGTTTAACTTATTCAGTTAAACTTAGTTAATATTTTAAATTAATTGTTGTTGATGGAATAGGGAGCAGTCCATTTCCATTTCATAATAGAAAAAGGAAAAGTAAATTTTTTTTATTCAAATGTAAATAAATAAATATTTTTTGCGCCGTTGGCGTGTTTAATTAAGTCATTAGTTTCAGCATAGTTAGTAAGAACACATATTCCGTCATCGAAATATACAGCTTCAATTTTTTTTGTTGTAATCAAAATTTCCATTTGAATTAAACTTAACATTGATTGCTCCATCAGGGACTGGTGTTGCAACAACCTAATTTGACGTCTCTATCATTAGTTTTAATGGTTTCAGTCAAATATTTTTTAAGCGCTGATTCTTTGTTAGTATTCGAATCATAATTTAAATTAATTGTGTGAATTTTGACATTAGTATCAATTTTGGGTTCTCTAATGTCCCAAAAGAACTAAGCTTTTTCGATGGCGATTTCGTATTTTAATAAATCATTGAGATTGTATTTGTTTTGTTCATATGGATATGTTTATTTTAAAGGGATTAGTTCGAGGTTTAAAATAAACGCCTAATAAACCATCTTGTGGTTTTTTTAAATTCCACATTATATTCTTATTTTGACTGGAATTGTAACTTGGATGATTTGACAAAATTGAAACCTTATTAATGCCTAATAATTCCATGATTTCCGGAATATCATTACATGACTCAACGTTGATATCTTGTATATATAATTTTGATTTTTCGTCGAGCCATTTGTTTATTTTTTGTGTTTTGTCTTTTAGTTCTTGTGTTGAATATAATTTAATGGTATGAGTCTTTTTTTGATAAAAGTAATTTGTTAATTTAGCGTAAATATAACAACAAGTGCAAAATAAAAAAATCATTAATAAATAATAATAAATAAATTTTAAATAACGTTTTGTCATGTAATGACCTCCTTTCTTGGAATTGGGTTTGGTTTTTTAAGGCCTTAACGTTTGTTGATTGTTGTGCGCGGTTTAATGTTTTCCTTTTGGTTTTGACATTTGGCGTTTGTTGTTTGTTTTTTTAATGAAAATTATTTTTTTTATATAATATATTTGAGACACCTTTTATAGGTGTTGTTTTACCACCTTCATAAAAAAGGTGTATTTTATCTCCTTTTTGAAGGTATTAAAAAAACATTCAGAAAGGAGATATAATTAATGAAATCGCAAATCATAAATTTGATAATTAATTTTTTTATAAATTTGATGATTAAACTTTTAAATTGTTTAAATGATTTATTAAAATCTTTAATAAAAAAATAAACATAAAAAAACATTGTTGATTGTGATAATTATCACAAAAAAATAAAGACCTAGATAACCTCTAAGTTTAGGTCTTTTTTTATAATTAACATTCATAAAGATTTATAACTATTCTCGAATCATATTCCATTAATCAACCAATCCCGAACCAATACCCCATTATCATGTGATTAACTAGCTTCAAAAAATAATAACATAAATATAAATTATTCGTTGTTATTTATGTTTAAAATTGGTTTTTTGGTTTAATTTTTTTCGTTTTGATTTTAACATTTGACGTTTGTTATATTTGCTAATACGCAGTGTAGTGTTATAAAAAAACATAAGTGCGGACGTTTATTTTATTTTTTATTTGTTTTTTTGTATTTTTCATATTATTTTTTTTCTGTTCCGTCGTCGTTGTATTCTCTAATTTTTTTAACAGTTTTGCCGTCGTTTTCGTAGAATGTTTTTTTAACTAATTTTTCGTTTTCGTTGTATTCGTTAATAAACTTAATAGTTTTGCCGTTTTCTTGGTATAATTTTGCTGTAATTAATTTTTCGTTTTCGTTGTATTCGTCAATTTGTGTGATAGTTTTGCCGTCGTCTTGGTATAATTTTGCTTTAATTAATTTTTCATTTTCGTTGTATTCGTCAATTTGTGTGATAGTTTTGCCGTCTTCTTGGTAGAATTTTGCTGTAATTAATTTTTCATTTTTGTTGTATTCGTCAATTTGTGTGATAGTTTTGCCGTCGTCTTGGTAGAATTTTGCTGTAATTAATTTTTCGTTTTCGTTGTATTCGTTAATTTGTGTGATAGTTTTGCCGTCGTCTTGGTAGAATTTTGCTGCAATTAATTTTTCGTTTTCGTTGTATTCGTTAATTTGTGTGATAGTTTTGCCGTCGTCTTTGCAGAGTGTTATTTTATATAAATTTTCGTTTTCGTTGTATTCGTTAATTTGTTTGATAGTTTTGCCGTCGTTTTGGTAGAATTTTGCTGTAATTAATTTTTCGTTTTCGTTGTATTCTTCAATAAACTTAATAGTTTTGCCGTCGTTTTTGTATGATTTTGCTGTAATTAATTTTTCGTTTTCGTTATATTCGTGAATTTGTGTGATAGTTTTACCGTCGTTTTGGTAGAATTTTACTTTATTTTTTTGTCCGTTTTCGTTGTATTCTTCAATTGCCTTAATAGTTTTGCCGTCGTCTTGGTAGTTTGTTATTTTAATTAATTTTCTGTTTTCGTTTAATTCGCAAATTTGTGTGATAGTTTTGCCGTCGTCTTGGTAGAATTTTGCTTTAATTAATTTTTCGTTTTCGTTGTATTCGTCAATTTGTGTGATAGTTTTGCCGTCGTCTTGGTAGAATTTTACTGTAATTACTTTTTCGTTTTCGTTGTATTCGTTAATTTGTTTGATAGTTTTGCCGTCGTTTTCGTAGACTGTTTTTTTAACTAATTTTTCGTTTTCGTTGTATTCGTTAATGTAATCGATAGTTTGGCCGTCGTGGTAATAGATTGTTTGTTTAACTAATTTTTCGTTTTCGTTGTGTTCGTTAATGTGATCGATAGTTTGGCCGTCTTTTTGGTAGAATATCCTTTTAACTAATGTTTCATTTTCGTTATATTCTTCAATTGCCCAAATAGTTTTGCCGTCGGGTTGGTAGAATATCCTTTTAACTAATGTTTCATTTTCGTTTAATTCATTAATAAAAATAATAGTTTTACCGTCGTCTTGGTAGAATTTTACTTTAATTTTTTGGTCGTTTTCGTTGTATTCTCTAATAAACATAATAGTTTTGCCGTCGTCTTGGTAGAATGTCCTTTTAACTAATGTTTTATTTTCGTTGTATTCATCAATAATCTGAATAGTTTTGCCGTCGTATTGGTAGATTGTCTTTTTAACTAATATTTCGTTTTCGTTGGATTCTACAATTGCCTTAATAGTTTTACCGTCTTCTTGGTAGTTTGTTATTTTAACTAATGTTTCATTTTCGTTATATTCTTCAATAAAATTAATAGTTTTGCCGTCTTCTTGGTATAATTTTGCTTTAATTAATTTTTCGTTTTCGTTGTATTCGTCAATTTGTGTGATATTTTTGCAGTCGTTTTGGTAGAATTTTACTTTAGTTTTTTGGCCGTTTTCGTTGTATTCTTCAATTGCCTTAATAGTTTTACCGTCTTCTTGGTAGATTGTCCTTTTAACTAATTTTTCGTTTTCGTTGTATTCTTCAATTACCTTAATAGTTTTGCCGTCGTTTTGGTATTCTGTTAATTTAATTATTTGGCCGTTTTCGTTATATTCGCTAATAAAATGAATAGTTTTGCCGTCGGAATAGTAAGATATTTTTGGTTTTTTTTCTTTATTATCAAAAAATTGTTTTAATTTCATTTTTTTATATTTTTCCTTTAATCGAGA
>NZ_JAHRHX020000019.1:0-15236 GCF_020312115.2 Candidatus Phytoplasma sp. AldY-WA1 | reverse complement strand
GGAGAAACAAAAATTATGGAAGAACAAAACAATAAATTAATTGACAAATTAATAAAAAATCAATCGTCAATTGTTTTAAATACGAATTTATTTTTAACTATTAATAATTTGTTTTTAACATTTTGCGATTTTCAATTAGCATCAATAATTAATTCTATTATTTTAATTATTGCAAACTTTTTATTTGTTGTAATTTTAATAATTTATAATATAAAAAATCGAAAAAAATCAGAATTTGCTTATTTATTATCATATGATTTTATATTAAATATGAATTTAATTTTTATCATTGTTAATTGTATTACATTACTTTGTGATTTTAAATTAACGTTAATAATTAATTCTATTATTGCAATTATTACAAACTTTGTTTTTTTTACGTGTCGATTGATTAACGATATAAAAAATAAAAATAAACAAGACTATTAAAACAAAATAAAAAATCACGTCCTGAATACGACGTTAAAATTGTTCGAAATTTTAAATAACACATATTTCGTTTTTTGAATTTCAATATAATTTGGCAAAAAAAGAAACCTAGATAGTTTATAAAAAATAAAATTATTATTTCGATTGTTATAAACATGTTATATCCTCCTTTCAAGTATATTAAACAAAAACAAAACAAACCACTATCTAGGTTTTCTTTTTTATAAAAATTATTAAAAATAAAAAAACAATTATTAATATTAAAAAATGATTAATAATAAAAACTTTAAAATAAAAAGTAAAATAAGATTCCGAAATAATTAAATAATACAGTCTTTCATTACTACGTTTTAAAATTTTTATCTATTAATTATTTTTTTATATATACAAAAAAAGAAAGGAACATTAAATAATGTTAAATACAGTAAATTTACAAGGTCGAATATGTCAAGAATTAAAATTAAAATATGTTGATTATCAAGGACAATCATTTGCAACATTATCATTTCAATTAGCAGTTCAAACTGGTAAAAAAGGTAAAGATGATAAAAATGAAGCTAATTTCATTGATTGTCAAATAACTGGAAAAACAGCTGAAAACTTAGCAAAATACCAAACTAAAGGTAGTCAAATAATTGTAAGTGGTTCATTAATTCGTCAAACTTGGAAAGATAAAGAAGATAAATATCAAACAAGATACCTTTGTCAAAGTTAATGCTGCATATTTTGTGATTCAAAAAAGACACAACTAAACTAATTGACAAATTAGAAGACGATCAATTACCATTTTAAAATAAAAAAATCAAAAAGAAAGGAATAATTATAATGACAAAAAGAATTAATTACAAAGATTGCTATTAAAACGGATCAAACGATTGATTTTACAACTAGATTTTCAATGATATCATAGATGTATTAATTGAATGTATCACAAACAACGAAGAAGTTGTTTTATCACCAAAAATAGGTAAATTTGTACTAAAAACGAGCTGAACGTACAATCAAAAGAATTACGGATCAAAAAGTGATTACAATTCCACCAAAAACAGCAATGACATTTAAACCTTCTAAAACAATCAAAGACATAGTCAAAGAACTTGAATTAGAATAAAATAAAAATGACTTTCAACAGTCATTTACATTAAACAAAATAGTTGTTTTTTAAGCAACTATTTTTATTTTTCGAAAAATAAAAAAAAAACAAATAAAGAAAATTAATCATGTGAATTATTTAATTTACTTTTATTTTTTTTTATATTCTATTTTTATTCAAATTTTTCATGGTAAACAAATTGACGATTTAAACAAAATTAAAAATTTAAACGACAAATTAAAAACAAACATAAAAGACGACATAAAGTCATTAAAAAAATTAAAAATAATCAAAATTTTAAAATCAAAAAGAAAGGAATAAAACTTATGAAAACAAACAAAACCGAATATAAGGTTATTAAAGAATATAATAATAACGGTCAATTAATTAGACAAATAAATTATCGTTCTGATGGTCGACGTATTTATCGTATTGATGAATTCAATAAAAATAAAAATAATCAAAAGATATATTATCTTTATGATGGTAAAACTATTTTTAAAACTGAAGAATTCAACGAAAACAGTAAATTAATTAAAGAAATAATTATGTAAAAATAAAAATTAAACAAAAAAGAAAGGAATAAAAATTATGAAAAACAAAACAAAAACAAATAAAATTAATCATTAAAGATGAAAACGGAATATTATCTAGTCATTCTTATATTTTAGGTGGTGATTTTGAATTAAATAATACATATGGAATGTTTGATATTTTACATGAATTAGATGAAACTTTCGATCATCTTTATTATGATGCAAACTTAAATGAAATTGAAATTATAACTTCGAATCCTGAATTAATAAAAGAAATTAAAGCTAAATTTGACATAATTATTGATAATATTATAAAAATTTCTAAACTTATTCACGAAGCTAAAAATTTAGTTGCTGACACTGACGAATTAATCGGTGAAATTTATGAAAAATATGAAGACAACATCGAAGAAAACGATTAATACAAACGTTGATTTTTAACAATAAAAACTAACATAAAAAAAGACTTACATATATGAGTCTTTTTTTATTTTAAACAATCTAAATAAATAAAGAAAGGAAAATAATATGAAAATTATAAACAAAACTGATGAATACGGACATAAAATCATTGAAGAACTTGATAAAAATGGAAAAATAATCAAAACAACATTCTACGAAAATGATGGTAAAACTTTAAAAGCAATTATAGAATATAACAAAAATAAAAAATTTGCTACAGCAACGTTTTATCGACCTGATGGTAGAATTATTCAAATTGAAGAATACACTGAAAAAAATGGAAAATTAATTAGTGAAACAATTTATGATGATAAAAAATAAAATAAATAAAGAAAGAAGAGATAAAAATTATGAAAAAAACTATAAAATTATACATTGATGAAAATGAATACAAAATCGTTCAAGAATATACTGATTACAGTGAAAAATTCTATAAAAATGGTAAATTAGTTAAAATAACACACTATTATAACGATAATCAAACTATCCATTACATCGAAGAATACAACGAAAACGAAAAATTAGTTAAAGAAATAACCTATCAAGATGATGGTGAAACTGTTGATTGGATCGATGAATACAAAGAAAATGGAATATTAATTAGAAGTATAATCTATGAAGATGACGGTAAAACTATTTCGTCAATCGAAGAATACGACAAAGACGACTATTTCTACGACGAAGACGATGATGACGATGAATAATAAACAAATATTTTATCGTTCCGATAAAACCATCGATCACATCAACGAATTCAATGAAAACAAAAAATTAATTACAAAAATATTATATCATGAAGACGATGAAACTGTTAAAAGAATTATACAATTTGATAATGAAAAAATAATTAAAGCAATAGGTTATCAATTTGATGGCAAAACTATTAAATTCATTAACGAATATAATAAAAATGAAAAATTAATTAAATTAATATTTTATCGAAACGATGGTATAACTATTGATTTCGTCAACGAATACGATAAAAATGGCAAAAAAATCAAAAAAACAACCTATCATCCTGATGGAATTGAAACCATAACAAAATATAATTCTTATAAAAAATAATTCAAATAAATAAAGAAAGAAGAGATAAAAATTATGAAAACAAACATAAAAACATACACCGATGAATACGGACACAAAATCGTTAAAGAATACAACGAACATGAAAAATTAGTTAAAACTACAATATATTATCGTTCCGACAACCAAACTATCAAACAAATTTGCGAATACAACGAAAACGAAAAATTAGTTAAAAGAATATACTATGGATATGATGGTAAAACTATTTTATCAACTTACGAATACAACGAAAACGAAAAATTAGTTAAACAAACAGTTTATTACGATGATGGTAAAACTATCGAAGAAATTACTGACTACAATGAAAATGAAAAAGTAATTAATCAAATATACTACAATCGTAATGGAACTATCAATCATATCAACGAATACAATCAAAACGAAAAATTTTAGTTAAAAACAACATATTTTGATGAAGGTAATATTTTTTTTATTGAAGAATATGATGATTATAATAATTTTAATTAAAAATAGCGATCACAACGATAAATCTATTAAATCCTTTATGTCAATATAATAAAGGAAATTTAACAAAAGAATAGAATATTTTAATGATAATAAAACTGTTTCATTAATTGATGAATTATTTGAAACAAAAAATTAATTAAAAGAACAAAATATTGGGTATGATGGAACTATTAATTTATTGAATAATAATAATTAATACGAACAACATTAAAAACATTTTGCAATAGTGATGACGTTGGCTGCAAACAATTCAAAAAATTATAAATTCACAAAGTGGAAAAATAGTTAAAGAAATACATTATCAACTTGATGGTGGCAAACCATTAATTTTATTAATGATTACGACAATAACGAAAAATTAGTAAAAACATACTATCGAACTGATAATAAAACTATTTTTACAATCAACGAATACAACGAAACGATTTAGTACAGAAACGTTCTATCATCAAGACGGTCGAACTATTGGCAGTTGAAGAATTTAACGAAGTTGGTAAAATTAAAAAAAAAATATACTATCAAGATGATGGTATATAGCTATTTGGTGGATCGACGAATACAACGAAAACGAAAAATCAGTTAAAAGAACAAAACACGACGACAATGGAACTGTTGAAACCATCGTAGAATACAATCCTGATAAAATGATTGGTGAAACCATTACGAAATACTGATTTGATGGAACAATAAAAGAAAGAAAATTAAAAATCACGACCTTGGTTATATCTCCCGTTATGTCGTAAAACTGACAAAATAACACGACCTTGTCATAGTCGTAAACTGACAATTAAGAACAATTAAATTGTTCTTTTTATTTATAAATAAAATTCAAAGAAAGGAAAAATATGGAAAAAAATACTGTAAAGATATAGAAAGTAATTCTACGAAAATTACAAATGATTACTAATATATTTGTAATTATGTTTTGCATGAGTCTATTTATAATGTCATTATCTGTAATTAGTTATTTTTCAAAACTGATGAAACTAAAACAGCTGAAACAACTGCAACTACAAAATCAGCAAAAACTGAAAGACAAAAAAGATGAAACTGCAAAACTGACAAAAAAGATGAAGCTGCAAAACTGACAATAAAAGATGAATCATCTAAACCAGTTGACGAACGTGAAAAATATTCAGGAAAAAAAGGACCAAGTTCAGATATATAATATAAAAATATAAATCTATTAAAGAATAATCATTAGTTATTTCAAAAACTAAAATTCAAAAGAAAGGAGAAAATCATGGAAAACATCAAAAATAAAAAATCAAAAAGATGAATAAGATTTATTTAGGTTTTCACTATTTATATTTGTAATTTTAATTTTCAGCTGGTAGTATTTTCGCATTAAACCATTTCTTCCACTCAAAAAGACGCCTAGAAAAGTAGACTTTTGAAACTAATTTTACTTCAAAATTCAATTATCGAACGAATTGCAAATAATAGCAATAATTTAGATAAAAAATTACTATTAATCAGTGTATTTATTAGTTAATAAATATGTTCCAATACATATTAAAATTCAACATGAAGCTAATTTAGACTTAAATGGATGCATGTAGATGTACGTTATTCTTGGAAATTAACTACTGGTTTGATAATGATATAGTTAGAAATTCAACAATAAAGTAAAAGTTGAATGTATTGCTGCTGATGGTAAAACAGAATATACTGATAGTAGTACAAGACCGCAATTAAAAACTGTAAATGGTACAACTAAAGCTATTATCGACTACACTATTCAACAAAACAAATATCATGACAAAACAAGCACAATCTAATTTCAAAATACGAATTAGTTGATAAAAATGGTAATGCTTATGGTGGTGGTACGACAATTGCTACTAAAATTACTCAAACTGCATAATTATAACATTTTAAAAAACTAAACCACTATTAAAATAGTGGTTTTTTTTATTTTAATAAAATTTTAAAAATCAAAAAAAGAAAGGAATTAATCATGTCAGACATTATTTTAGGTATTTCATCATTTATATTATTTTCTATATACAATTACTCTATATTCTATTGTTTATTTCCACAAATTATTTCTCATGGTAAACAAATTAACGATTTAAACGAACAAATTAAAAATTTAAACGAACAAATTAAAAAACAAAACATAAAAGACGACATAAAAGTCATTAAAAAAGATTAAAAAATAATCAAAATTTTAAAAATTAAAAAAGAAAGGAATGAATATCATGGTAATTAAAAAAGAACCAATTAAAAAAGAAACAATAATAACTGAAACAAAACCAAAATCAAAATTTTTACATTATTTTAGTTTTCTATTATTCTTCAGCATTTGCGTTATGTCAATTTTCATTTACATACATCACGATGCAATCACTAATGATGGAATAAATAACTCGAAAAAATTAAAAATGTTTGAAAATCAAATTAATGATTTAGAAAAGAAAAATAAGACACAATCAAATCAACCATTATCAGCAAATGGTACATCAGTCGGACCTGATGCAAATTTAGCACAAGCAGGTGAAGAAGATGACGCACCGTACAAATTCGTACCAGCTAATCCAAATAAATTCTTATCATTCGACAAACTAATCGGATTTAAAGAAGAATTAACAGCATGTGATGGATTCTTAGACTATTTAAAAAATAAATCAAATTATGAAGGAATCGGAGATGTCGAAGCACCGTTAGGAATCTTAATGTATGGATGTCCTGGTACTGGTAAAACAACATTAGCTCGAGCATTAGCAAAAGAGACTAAATTACCGTTTTTCGAAGTAAGCAGTTCTATCTTCTCTCAAAAATATAAAGGACTTGCACCGCAAATGGTTCAAGACTTATTTGCAGCAGCAAGAAAAGAAGCTGAAGCTAAAGAAAATAACGGAGCAATTATATTTTTAGACGAATGTGAAACTATTTTTACTGATTTAGGTTCACTTGAAGCTGGTTCCGAAATTGCAAACGTCGTTAACCAATTCAAAACTGAAATGACATCAACTGAAAACAATCCAAACAAACCAATCTTTGTCATCGGTGCAACTAATCATATCGAACAAATCGACGAAGCTATTAAATCAAGATTTACATACAATATCGAAGTTAAACCAGGAAATAGAGAAGAACGTCAAAAAATGTTAAAATTCTTAATTGAAAAACGTAAAAATCCATACTGTGTTGATTCGAAAAATTACTTATTCAACGTCATTAACGAATCATTAGAACGTTTGCCACAAGACCAAGAATTTTTAAAAGCAAATCGTACACTCGAAAACCTTTTAAAAACAACAGTCAGTGTATTCGCAAGAAACCGCGGAACTGGTGAAGATAAAAGAAAAGCAATTCAAAAAGAAGATTTGCAACAAGCATACAAGATGATAATTTCACCAAACATTGACATTTTAAACCAAATAGAAAAAGATTTAACATCTCAATCTAAATAATTTTACTATATTCCGTAGTTGTTTTTTTTAAAAAACAACTACGCAATTCAAAACCAAGAGAAGCACAAAAACAAAAAACTAAGGACTGCGAAAGCAATTATAAAAAACAAACTAAATAAAAAAATCATACTAATTTTAAAAAAAAATCAAACAAGAAAGGAAAATTAAACATGATTTCAATAACAATGTTATTTTTTAAATATTATAAACAAATAATACTACTTATATCAATTATACCTATTATATTTCTAATTTATGGAATGTATAAATTTTCATTAAAGAAAATTATTATTTCAATTGCAATAATAATTGTATTATTATGTGCTTTTTTCTATCTAACCAAAAGAGAACCATCTTCAAAATACGCAGCTAAAACAGTAATTCATTTAGATGAAAAACTTAAGCAATACGATAATCTTTTAACCAATTACGATGGTTTAAATACAAAACTATATGACGAAGCAAAAAAACTTGAAGCTGAAATAAAAGAAGATAAAGAAGCACTTAATTTAACTAAAGAAGAAAAAGAAAAAATCGAAAAAAAATTAGAAGATAACAAAAATAAAATTAAAGAAATTAGAGACAAATATGACAATGTCGAACAAAACATTTGTATTTTAAACGGTCAACTAATTGACTTAAAAAAACGACAAGAAGATAAAGAAAAAGAAATAAAACAAAAAGAAGAACAATTAGCTAAAGAAGAAGACGAAGAAGTACGTAAACAATTAAAAAAAGAAATTGAAGATTTACAAACTAAACATATGGAAATTATCAAACAAATAGTTGAAGTAGAAAGAAAAATTGCCGATCTTGAAGCTGACAAAGATATGTATACCGAAATGTTAAATAGAGCTAAAGAAAACAAAAAAGAATTAGAACAAGATTACAAAGATTTATCAATTAATGAAAAAAAATTATTTGATCAAATTAAAGATACCGATAAACGTTTAAAACAAATTGAAGCTCAAATCGAAGAAAATAAAACTGAAATGAAAAAAATAGACGATAAATTAGCTGAAATTGAAATTGAACGTCAAATGGCAGAAGCATGTAAACGTGCATGGGATACCCACGAACAAAAAAACAAATTTAGTTTTGGTTTATTATGTAGTACAATAATGGATGGTGCTAATTTATATGTTGATACTATAACTGGCAGAGCATTATTAAAAACTGCTGGAAATACAACTAAACAATTTTCTAATTTTCTTTCAACAACAACATTAACTCTTCATGAAACACATAACATAATTAACAAAATAAAACAAAATTATTATAATGAAGATGGAACTCCACAAATGATGAGTAAAGAAACTTATGATTCTGTTTGTGCTAGAACTGAACGTGATCTTGAAAAATATGAAGGGAAATACAAAGAATGTAAAGCTAAAGGTGATAAATTATTAGAAGATCAAAATCCAGACAATTTACAACAATTAATGGATAATTCACAAATTCAAAGAGAAAATATCAAAGAGAGACGTAGCTTAAAACTTAATGCATATGCAAATACTATCAGAACACTTATAAAAGAATTAAATAAAACAACTAACCTAAAAATACAAGAACAATTAAAAAAACAATTAGAAGAACAACAAACACAATATAACGAATTAATTGAAGCAAACAAAAATCAATTAAAACAAAAATCACCAAACTTTAATGCAAGAAACAACCATTTTAATAACATGAGATACGTACGCCATGGAATTAAAATATAATCACTAAAAAAATAAATTATATGACTTTAATTATATAATTTATTTATAATGTTTTATATATATTAAAAAAGAAAAAAAGGAAAAAAATATGAATTCAAAAGAAAGAAACATTTTATTATTTATTATTATATCTATAATTTTTATTGGAATTGGTTTTTATATATTAAAACCAAAAAATAATTTTTCAACAACTAATATTGAAGAAAATACAAAACAACAAACCGAATCAACTCCAATCGAAAAATCAAAAGAAGTTGAAACACCAAAACCTGAAATAGAACCCAAAATTCCTATTTCACAAACTAGATTTGATGAAATAAAAAATTACATTTTATCATTAGATGACAATTTATTACCAAAAAATCTAAATCCAACTGAAAAAACTAAAATTGAAGAAATAAGAACAACAAAGAAATCGATATTACAAAGACGTTCAGGAAAAATTAAAGACAAACAAAAAGAAATTGATGATTACAATGATAAATTAAATAAAATTGAAAACAAAAAAAATGAATTAAAAAAACAACAACAAACACCAAATATTGAAAATGAAATTGCCGATCTTGAAGCTGACAAAGATATGTATACCGAAATGTTAAATAGAGCTAAAGAAAACAAAAAAGAATTAGAACAAGATTATAAAGATTTATCGGTTAGTGATGAAAAAATTACAATTATACAATTAAACAAAATTTATCAAATCACTAACTAATTTAAAAGATTTTCAAATAGAAAGTCTTTTTTTATTAACAGCTGTTTTTCAAAACAGCTGTTTTTTTTTACTATAAATAGACAAAAAAACAACAAGGAAACAACAAAAAAAATAAAAAAAAAAAAAAAACGCCAAGGCAATTAAAAGAATAAACTAAATTACAAAATTAAAAAAAATTAAAAAAAGGAGATCAATATATATGTCATGAATTATAAAATAAAGTTATTCTTTGTCAATTGTATTTTATTAAGTTGTTTATCTTTAATTATCATCAAAGCAATACTTAATTATTTTTATAATTATAAACAAGAAACAATTAGCTTTTTCGATCAAGACGAATACGAACAAGAATGGTTGCGTACACAATCATGTCTAAAAAGGTATGATTACAATGTTTTTAATAATAATGAAATTATTGAAATTTTAAAAATGAATGACAATAATAATTATTATTTTAGTAGTTATTTTGATTTAAATCATCCAGGTTATAATGATAATAATTCTCAAAGATTAGGTCTATTTTATTTTAAAGATTCACCGAAAGGATTAATCACTGTTTATTTTAAATATCGTGATAATCCTTTTAACAAAAAATATCCAACTGGTGATAACAAATACACACTTGATGATTTATTAAAATATGAAATTTGTATCGAAGAAGCACACATTTTTTGGAACGCAAATCAAAAAGAAATAGATCCAAATCTTAATATTCATCAACAAATTTTCACAATTTATCCCGATCAAAATAACGATGATTTCAAAAAAGAATTGATTCAAAATTATTTATATGATAATAAAATTATTGAAAATAAAAGGTTTGTTGATTTAAATTGTTATAATACTGCCTTTGACACCGAAATTGCTATGCCATTCAAATCAAGTATATACGAAAACAAAAAAATACAACCTATTGCAACAATAGACCTTATTATAAATATCGCAACTATTAAAAATAATTTAAAAATAAGTAAAATAAAATTTAATAATTTTATTGAAGAGGATGGTTGTATAAGACGTTTATTAAAAGCAGACACGCAATTAACAAACGAAATTGAATATTTAGACAATAAAGTAAAAAGAATGTTACCAATTGAAGCCGTTTATTTTGACAACGGAATTCGTTATGCTGATTCAAATATAGAAATTAACGATTTACTTAAATTATCTAACGGCGCAAAAAACGTTTATTTATTTCAATTTGAATATAGTCAAATTAGATTTTGTCATTCCGATAGTGGAGCCACGAAATTGGCTTTGGAATATAACGATAACAATCAACAAATTAAAAATATAGGTTTTTATGGAGACAACAAACGTATTTCGTTCATCGACGAATACAACAAAACTGGTTGGAAAACTAATATGATATTAAACTTTTATAACGATGACGGCCGAATATATCAACAAACACACTACTATAACGACGGTCACACTATCAAACAAAACAACTCATATAACAAAAATGAAATATTAATTAAAGAAATAATTTATGGAAACTACGGCAAAATTATCACACAAATTAACGAATACAACGAAAACGGCCAAAAAACTAAAGAAACAGAATACAACCCCGACGGTCGAACTATTAAACAAATTCAAGAATATAATGAAGATGAAAAATTAATTAAAAAAATGTATTATATGCCTGAAAATAAAACAATCAAACAAATTGAAACCAAATAAAATAAACAATCATTCAACACAAAAATAGCAAAATAAATCATAAAAACATAAAAAATAACACAACCAACCAAAAGACGCCAATCGGTGTCTTTTTTTATCAAAAATCGTCCTAAATACGATATAAAACTATTTAATTAAATAAAAAAATATATAATAATAATACATTTAATTTCAATTATTATTATTAGAAAGGAAACAAAATTTATGAATAATAATTTTTTCAAAAAACATTTGTTAACTATTATTATTATTATTATTATTATTATATTTATATCATATATAAATAAAAATAAAAATAATAACAATAAACAAAAATTGAATTACTAATTTTAGAACAAAAATCAAGATCCAATTTATGAAGAACAAAATAAAGATTCTCAATCATCTAAAAAATAATAAAAGTCATTCTCTCTATTTCATCTAATCCATATGAATCCATCCAAAAATGGAAAAAAAGATGAAAATATTTTTAACTAAAATAATAAAAGAATCGCCTTTCGAATGGAAAGACGGCGACGATTTCAATTCTAAACAGTTGAAACTGAAAATACAATTTACCATATAAGTTGTTTATCTGATTACAAAGAAAAATTAACGCAATGGAAAAATAACTGTTATATTAAACCAGGTGATTATTATAAACCTGAAGAAACACCAGATAAATTTGGTCGTTATTCACAAACTATTTATGATGAAAAACATAATGAATTATATTATAAATATACTAAACGTTGGCTTTTGATTTGTAGAACATTTATGATACTGATGGAAAAGCAATTTTTGACAGTGTTAAAACATCAGAACATTATTACAACGCAACACCACCACCATCAAAACCAGACGTTAATAAACCATTAACATAAAAACTTTATTTTTAAACATCGTTTTTAAAATTTAAACTTTTGTTTTAGAATTTTTATTTAACGTTCCACCAACCAAAAGACACCAAATCGGTGTCTTTTTATAAAAACACGACATAAAACTGTTTAATTAAATAAAAAATATATAATAAAAAATATATTCAATTTTATTATTATTATAAAGGAACAAAATTTATGAATAATAATTTTTTAAAAAACGTTCGATAATTATTATTATTATTTGTATAATAATTATTACAACTATTATATTTTTATATCGTAAAAGTAAAAAGAATAATGATAAACAAAAGTTGAATTACCAATTTTAGAACAAAAAATCAAGAACCAATTTATGAAGAACAAATAAAGAATCTCAATCATCTAAAAAAACAATAAAAGTCATTCTCCTTCTTCATCCAATCCATTTGAATCTATCCAAAATTGGAAAAAGATAAAACAATAATAATAAAATCACCTTTTAAATGGAAAATAGAAAACGATAATTACACCTTAACACAAACTGTCGAAACTGAAAATACAATTTATCATATAAGTTGTGATACGTTCAACTTACAAAGAAAAATTAGACCAATGGAAAGATAATTGTTATATTAAACCAGGTGACTATTATGATGCTGATGAAATAAGAGATAAATTTGGTCGTTATTCACAAACTATTTATGATGAAAAACATAACGAATTATATTATAAATATACTAAACGTTGGCTTTTTGATGATTGGAATATTTATGATAATTACGGAAAAGCAATTTTTAACTATATTGAAACATCAGAACATTATTACAACACAACAAAACCGCCACAAAGACCTACAACAAATTATGAATATAAAAATAGCAAAGTAATCAAAATAACAAACTATAATTCTAACAAAACCATCGATTTCGTCAACGAATTCAACGAAAACAAAAAATTAGTTAAACAAACACACTACCAACCCGACGGCAAAACTATCAAACAAATTAACGAATATACTGATAACGAAAAATTAATTAAAATAACACACTATTATCCTGACGGCCAAAATATTGATTCCATTAACGAATACAACAAAAACGAAAAATTAATCAAAAAAACATACTACCGAGGTGACGGCCGAACTATCGATTACATTAACGAATACAACGAAAACGGCCAAGAAATTAAAACAACACACTACCAAAATGATGGTCAAACTATCAATTGTATCACCGAATACAACCCCGACGGCACAATAAAAGAATAATCAACCAAAAAGACACCAATCGGTGTCTTTTTTTTATAAAAAAAACGACATAAAACCGTTTTACTAGAAAGGAAAAACAATTATGATAACTCAATTTTCAATTAAAAAAAATATCAAAATCAACAAAAAGGAACCAAACTATGAAAAATAAAAAAATAGAAAATACAAAATCAAATCAAAAAATAAGAAATATAGAATCAATTCATAAAAAAGAAGAACAATACCATGACTGATAAAATATCTACCATAATGACTATTATTAAATATTTTTTTATCACTATTTACACTGCAATAATATTCATTTTTATTTTACATTGGAAATATTATAAATGGCTTATCAACCAACTTAAAAAAGGTTTTTTTGCTATCCAATTACCAATGATTATCAATTTTTTAGACCAAAAAAACAAAGATACCAAATTAAATGATTAACCCTTTTTCATATCTATGGGATCTAATTGTTAAGTTTTGGTACGCTATTGTTTCTTTTCATAAAAATAATAGCAATGAATTAGGAATTTTTTTCTTATTATTTTATTGTATTCTTCTTTGCCCACCAGTTTTATATATCATTGATATTTTAATAAGTATCATTTTTAAAATTTTACAAGCTATTTTTTTAACTTTTTTAATCATTATTAATTGGTTTAAAAATCTTTTCAAACCTAAAATCTTTTATTTCATCGAAAACGACAAAAAGATCTTTTTTCAAAAAACAAAGAAAAATGAATTAATTTATCTTCGTACAGAAGAAATCAAACAAGACTCAAACAACCCAACGTCACCAGAAAGGAATGAACAATGAAAAACATTGAAAAAACCATCCGCAGCATTTTAACATCAAAAAATTTCACAAAAGATTTTTTTAAAACATTTGAAAAGGCAAAAAATGGGGGGATGTTTGGAATGTTAATTGAAGAATTAGTTTTTAAATATTTAAATAAGCATTTTAAAAATTTAATAATTGAACCGCAGGAAATTGAAAACAAAACTAATAGAAAAGTTGATTTTATAATTGATAATAATCATTTTTTTCAACTAAAAACAACTGATTTTAATAAAAATAGATTAAAAAGAAATATTTTATTTCTTGCTTCAGATTTCCCAAACGAACTTAATAAACAAATTAAGTATTATAATTCAAAAATTACAAATACAATTATTTTAGCATATGACAAAATCAATCAAAAAATATTTTATATTTTTTTATCTTATAATGATTTACTTTATACAAACAAAGTACAAATTAATGAAAGAAATAAATATTTTAATTTTATTACAACTAAAAAAATCATTATTGAATATGATTTTTTTATTAAAAAAATAGTATTATATTATAATTCACTAATTTTAAAATAATAAAAAAACCGTATTAATCTACAACCCAACGTCACCAGAAAGGACAAAACAATAAAATGCAAATAACATTAAATCAACGTACCAAAGCGTGCGAACTGCACCCCATTCCATCAACAATAATTAATTTTAATTATTAACTAAGTTTAACTGAATAAG
>NZ_JAHRHX020000002.1:0-49242 GCF_020312115.2 Candidatus Phytoplasma sp. AldY-WA1 | reverse complement strand
TTATTTAATTTTCTTTTCTTTTTCAATACAATCGATTTCATCAAAATATAATGTGCTTAATTTGTATTGATTATCTTTGTTTTCAATTAATTGAAAAACTAATTTTTTATCAAATTCACTGTAATAAAGTGTATTTTCATCATCTGAAAAATACGTTATTTGTGGTTGATTTGTTTTTAATTGACAACATTTTAATGTTTTTAAGAAATCTTTATTTGTGATTTTCGTGATTGTTAATAAATCAACTAATCGACGTCTTTGTTTAGCAAATTTTATTTTGTCTTGAATTATTGATTTTTCTTTTTCAATATAAGCTTTTGTTGTATTCAATTCTTTAGCAACTTCTTCGTTTGATAAAGAGTTAAATTGTTCTAGTTGATAAGCAGTTTGAAAAATTTTTAATTCCGCTTTTGTTAATTCACGATTAACGATATTTTTTAATAAACTTATTTCACAATCTTGACGATAAAGTTCATCTCCGAATTTAGTTTCGTTTTTTTTATGTATTATTGGATTGTCTAATAAATCAAAATTTGATAATTCAACTTCTTCGTTTGATTTTGTAAGAATTGAATTCTTAATATCAATAAATCCTATCTCATTAAGATTTTGATTTCTTGATAAATTGTAAAAATAATTTCGAATTGATTTAATTACAAAAGCATTGATAAAATCTCTTTTTCCAAAACTTTGAATTTTTGATCTAATTTTTTCGCTTTTTTCTACTAAAATTTGATAAGTTATTAACATCAAATCTTCTTTTTCTAATGGAAATGGAAATTTAAAATTAATTACTTTACAAAATAATAAATATCTAATTTGTTTAATTAATTTATTAATTTTTTCTTCTATTTTGTCATCGTTGATTTCTTTATTTTCTTTAAAAAGATTTAAAAATAAATCAAAATAACTTTTTTCAATTTCTTCTAAACTTTGTTTATTCATTTTTAATACTCCTTTTTACTAAAAACAAAAAAAAGACTAGTTGTTTTAAACTAGTCTTTTCGGTATTAAAAATGAATTTATTTACAAAAATTTATAACAGTGCGCACAACCACTAGTTTGTTTTAACTAGTCTTTTTGGTATTAAAAATGAATTTATTTACACTTTTTTGAAACACTGTGCTCTCATTATTATCTGAGAGTGGATTGTTGGTTTTCTTTTTGATATTTAAATTATAAGGAAAAATAATTTAAATATTTCATTCTTCTTTGATAATTATAATTTTTAATAAAAATATAAACAATATATTGAATTTTATTTTAGGATTTTTTTTAGGATTTTATTAGATTTTTATTTAAAAAAGATTTAAAAAAATAAGATGACCAAAAAATTATAACTTTGAAACTAAAATAATTAATTTTTACAATTTTTTTTTTCTAACTAAATAATCTCTAATACGTATAATTATAAGTAAAATTTCCATAAAAATAAAAAGCAAAGATTCGAATAAAAAATATACCAAAAGCCATTCACATTTTTTCGGAATTTTTTGTTCAATAAAACGATCCAGTTGATTTAAAGTATTAACCCAAACCAAACTATATAAAATTAAACCAAATAACGCTTCTAATAAATATATGATTAAAGTAAATAAAGAATTATGACCAAATATTTGAGGTACAAAAGATGTTTCTATGAAAAAACTAATAATAAATAATGTTTTGAGGAAAGTATGAAATTTATTATTAACTTTTATTTTATTATTTCTATATAAAAAACTAACTATAAAAATTATTATAAAAGTTAAAAAAAGAGGTAAGATAATATATAATAAGATAAAATATTTCAAAATTTTATATGATAAAGGACAATTCGATATCTGATAAAATTTATATTCTAATATATAAAAACAAGAAAAAAATGCTCCATATAAAAGCGACAAAAATATAGAGAATAAATTCGAGAATAAACCAGAAAAAAGATATATATCTAAAAACAAATAACATAAAAAACGAATAAAATACACAAATAATATAATTGAAAATATGAACCATTCTAAATAAAGAATCGAATAAACGCTTTTTATCTCAAGTTTATGGACAACAACGAAATAATTAATAATTCCTGATAAAAAAGATAGAATAATTAAACTATATAACCTATAAAAAACACTTTTATATGAAGCAATATCATTTATTTGTGATTTTTTAACAATATTTTCTTTTTCTTTATTAATTTGATCGATATTTTTTTTAATTGATTTATTTCTTTTGTGATCAGTATGATAATCATTAATATAAGTTTTGAAATTTCGTTTATAAAATCTACTAGAAGGATCAATGATAAAATCCAAATATTTAGTTTTTAATGCGATATACAAAGAGACAGAGCCAACGAAAAAATTAATTACTAAATAATAATAATTCATTATACAAACTTTGCTGGAGGATAAAAATTACAAAGTGTACCAAAAGCATTACCCGCTATTTGTGATTTATTAGCATATTCTTGATAAGTCCTACAAGGAACCATTTTAATACCTGGAATATCATAAAAAACTCGAGCATTATCAACAAAAGCATGTCCATTTTCGTGTCTCCAAAATTGGGAATTATGCTTTCTATTATAATCTATTTCATAGTCACAAGGATTCAAAGTTGATAGTTGAGAGTTTTTAACACGCTCACTATCACTATCGTTTAATGGATAAGCATAAATTTGAAAACCGTTATAAATAATAAAGAAAAAAAATATTAAAAAAAATGATGTCTTCTTTTTCATATTTAAAAAAAATTTAAACATACAAACCTCCATCCTATTGAATATTATCTATTTTTCTAAACAAGATATATTAATTTTCATTAATAAACGTCATTATATCAAATAATAATTTTTATGTCAAAATATTTATGGAATTATTATTATAAATAATAAAGTCTTTTTGAAGTAAACTATTTATTAATTATCAATACTATAACATAAAAAAATAATATGTCAAACAAAAATTAAAAATTTTTTTCAATGAAATATTCAAAAAGAGAACCAACAAGTAAAACTCTCATTATTATCTGAGAGTTGATTGTTGGTTTTCTTTTTGATATTTAAATTGATACGAAGATATTTTAAATATTTTATTCTTCTTTGAGAATTATAATTTTTAATAAAATAAAAAGTTTAACTTATTCAGTTAAACTTAGTTAATATTTTAAATTAAATTGTTGTTAATGAAATGGGGGGCAGTTCGTAATAAGTTGAGTTTATTTTTTTATATTATTTTTTTCGGTTTTAATTGTGGTTTACATTATATTTTAAATATTTTATTTTTTAAAAAAATTTTTTAAATCCTGAAAAAGGATCATTTTACCAAAAATTAATTTTGTTAAATTTATTTAAACATTTTTTTGCTTTTTTTATTATAATATGCATAATTATATTTTTTTATTAGTGATAAGAATTATGACATTAAAAAAATATTTTCTAATATAAAAAAACCTAACCAAAAACCAATTATAAAAAAAATATAATTAAATTATTCTAAGGAAAGAAGGTAATAAAAATATTTTGGATAATAAATTTTTATTCTAGTTATTTTTAAATTTTTTAAATATTTATTTTTATTTTATTCATTTTTATTAAATATTTTATCAAATAAAAAAATAATTTAGGAGGTTTTGGTTTAATTATATGTTTAGTAAAAAAATTGTTTTTGTTGAAAAAGTTATTTTATTGTTGTCCTTTTTCTTTTTATTTTTGGTTAAAAATCAAACCAGTTGAAACAGAAAAAATAGTATATAAAGATAAAATAATTAATTTAACTGATAAAGAAAAACGAGAATATAAAAGTTTAATAATAAATACACTTTTAAATACAGGTTCAAGTTCAAGATTTAGCAGTAGTATTTATAAATCTAATATACCTAAAATCTTAGAGGATATTTAATTTAATAAAGGAAAATAATTAAAATGTGTATGAATAAAATAGAATTATTAAAAAAAATAAAATATTTAAATATTGAATTAGAAGGTTTCGATGAAAATAATTATATTTATTGGTGTGAAGATTTAATTAATGCTGTATATATTATGAAATATATATTATGAAAGAAGTAGAAAATTATTTTAAATTAGAAGAAATGAAAAATATATAAAAAGGAATAAATTAAAAATGGAAATAGTATGGTATATATGTGTTATAGGGTATATATGTCTTTCTACTGTAGTTATGCATCATATTTTAAAAAATAATATTGATTTAAAAAATAGATTAGATGAAATAACAAATAAAACAATAATTAAAAATAGAGAAAAATTAATTGAATTAGAAAATAAAATAAGAGATTTAGAAAATAAAATAAGAGATTTAGAAAATAAGGAACAATTGAAAAAATAGAGGAATAGAAAATGAATTTTAATATTAATAAAATTATAACTATTATATGTATTTTTTTTTAATATTTTTTAGCTCAAGAAGAAAAACACTATCCTAATTATGATAAACCTCATGAGTTAAGTGGTAGCAAATATCGTTATTTTGTAGGTTCTCCAAGTAAAAAAGATTTTTACACAGTTCCAGGGGTTTTAAAAGATCCTTGTGAAAAACAAGAAGAATGGATTACTAAACAACAAATTTTAAACAATACAAATGATAAAGATATTAAAAATTATTTTGTTCAAAAATATGGCGAAGATGCTGAATATATTTATAAATGTATTCGTAATGGTACTAATATTAAAGATGAAATGGATTTATTGGCTTCTGGAAAACAAGATTTAATTGCTATGAATTTATCATCTTTAAAAGAACATCTTCAAAAAAATCCAGAAGATAGTTATTTTTTCTTTAATCCTAAAGCTGATTTAAGATGTGTGGAAACATTAGAATTTGGTTTATGTTCTTGTGTGGTCAAAAAAAGCGATCATATTCCTAAAATTAAGGATGAAGAATTAAAAGAAACGATAATGAATGATGTTTATAAACATCTTATTAAAAAAGATATTTTAAAATGTTATTTAAATGATGCTAAAAATGCAGAATATGTTTTAGTTTTAGTAAATCTTCCTAAAGATTTAATGAAACTGGGTGAAGCTATCCGTAATAAAATAGAAATTATGTTAAAAAAACCAGATAATTTAAAAACTATTAAAATTGAACAAAATTATTATAATAAAGGTACATTAAAATTAAAAGAACTTTCAAATACAAATAATACAAATAATACAAATAATACAAATAAAGATGATACAATAATTAAAGGTTTTAAACTTAATTTTACCAGCGATAATCGATTAGAAATTGTGGGTATTCTAAATAATGATAATTTATCTTCGAAATCAATCACTGATTTTAAAATTAATAATGAACATCACTTAACTTTTAATTTAATAAAAAATTCTTTGACTCCTGATAAAAAAATATTTTCAGGAATAAAAGAACAAAAAGAAATAAATGTTGTTTTCGGAGATGAAAATTCCTTAGATTCTGCTCATTTATATCAAACGTTATCAGATACAGCATTATTTATTAATTATTCTTTTGAAACAGTTAAAGATACCGTTCGATGTTTGTTTAATAAAATCGGAATTATTAAAAATGGGGAATTTTTTAATTGTGAACATGGTTCAAATTCTTATGTTATTTATAGTGCGGTTGATGAAAAGTTAGCGGCCAAAACAAAAGAAGAAGAAAAAGAAAAGCAAAGAATATATTTGTTAGAACAACAAAGAGCAAAAGAAATAGAAAACAAAAGAATCGACAAAGCAAAAAAAGATACTTTAACTGTTGGTGCATGTGTAGGCATTGGTTATTGTATATGGCAAATAGCTAAATGGGGTACAGCAACAGCAGTAGCGCCAGCGACTGGTGGAGCTTCTTGGAGTTGGGCAGTGTTAACGCCTTAATATTTTATTATAATGCATTTTTATTTTTTAGAAATGTTTTAGGAGACATAATATGTATATTATAAACAATAGGCCTAATAATAAAAAAAAATTATATATAACAATCTTTACTATTTTAATAATTAGTGCTCTTTTGATTTTTATTGTTTGGTATCTTAAAAAGTCTTCAAATTCTGGTACCAATACACGTAACACAACCCCTTATAGCAATATAACTAGATTTTTTTTAGCATTTCAAGAAGACGCTTACACTTACATTAACGATATTAACAATATTAACAAAATAAATCAAACCAAAACTAAAAAACATCCTAATGGTTTATATAAAGAAATTGTCTATGATGACGGCTCTTTTTTAAAAATTTCTGAACAAGGAAAAATACAACAAGCTTATTGTAGATTAATAAGTCGTTTCAATTATATGAATCGGAAGCCATATAAATTATATTGTTATGATGAAAATGAAAATCTAATTACATTAATAGAACATAATGGTACAGGTTATACTATAAAAGATTACACACCTCATTCTCATACTAATGGATTGGAAGATTTTTTGTTTAAGGATTATGAAAAACAACAATCAAAAGTAACAATATTAAGCCACGATTATAAAAAAATACCTTATCGTACAACAATCATGAAGGATGATATAGATAAAAAATGTAATTTTATTTATAATAGTCATGAAGTGATTTATAGTCAATATCAACAAGAAGACGGTATGAAGAAATTAATAGATCCTTACAGAACATATTTTTTTATAGATAAAAATCAAAAGATTCTAGATAAATATAAAATTAATTCAATAATTGATCCAAATCTAGATAACAGAGCAAAAGAAGTCGAAATAACTAACAAAATAATGGAAAAACTTCAAGTTAATGATGTTTTAACAATTTATAATTATGATAATTATGGTTATAATTATGAAACTACTGAACCATACAAAGATGTTACAATTGAAAAATTAGAACCAGGTAATTATTTTTTATTATATCCAAAAGATGACATACTATTAAAAGATGCTTTGTATAGTACAGGTCAACGTTTGAAAGAAATTAAAATCATAAAAAAAGAAGATATCTCCGATTCTCAAGTTCCTAAGGAATTACAATACGATAAAACAAAAGAATCTGATAATTCTTATTCTCATATTTTTAAGGATGGTACGATAGAATATTATAATCCAGAAGGAGAATTAACATCAATTAAATACCCTTCCAAACTAACAAACAACAATATTATTTTTTCATATGATTCTACTAAAAAAAGATGGTCTTATAAACTAGAAAATAGTGAATTACAACCCAAGGTTATTTCAGATATTTTAGAACAATAAGGTGTAATAGGCGTCTCTGAAGGAACTATTAAAGCCATTGTTAATACAGCTAAAGATATTGTTTACAGAATTTTTGATACTTTATCCAAATTAAAATATTGGTCATTGAATAGAAAAAAATAAAATTATTTAAATTAATATGTTTTTTGGTAGTTATAATCTTAGATATTATTGTTTTTATTTTAAAAAAAGTTCTAGATGTACGCACTGTTCTAAAAAAATGTAAACGCTTTTATTTACAAAAATTTATAATAGTGCGCGCAGCAAAAGTAGTAGCGCCAGCGACTGGTGGAGCTTCTTGGAGTTGGGCAGTGTTAACGCCTTAATATTTTATTATAATGCATTTTTATTTTTTAGAAATGTTTTAGGAGACATAATATGTATATTATAAACAATAGGCCTAATAATAAAAAAAAATTATATATAACAATCTTTACTATTTTAATAATTAGTGCTCTTTTGATTTTTATTGTTTGGTATCTTAAAAAGTCTTCAAATTCTGGTACCAATACACGTAACACAACCCCTTATAGCAATATAACTGGGAGATATACTTTGTTTACTCTAGAATTTTTAGCATTTCAAGAGGCTTACACTTACATTAACGATATTAACAAAATAAATCAAACCAAAACTAAAAAACATCCTAATGGTTTATATAAAGAAATTGTCTATGATGACGGCTCTTTTTTAAAAATTTCTGAACAAGGAAAAATACAACAAGCTTATTGTAGATTAATAAGTCGTTTAAATTATAGGGATTGGCCATACCAATTATATTGTTATGATGAAAATCAAAGTCTAATTACATTAATAGAATGTAATGATGATACAGTTGGTTATACTATAAAAGATTACATACCTAATGCTCCCACTAGATATACATATTTTAATTATCTACCTAGTAATGACAAAGAACCGTCAAAAGTAACAATATTAAGCCACGATGATCAAAAACCTTATCGTAAAGTGATTATGAAGGATGATAAAGATAACAAACGTAATTTTATTTATAATAGTGATGAAGTGATTTATAGTCAATATCAACAAGAAGACGGTATAAAGAAATTAATAAATTCCTATACTGATACTGAAAAATACAAAGATGTTAAAAGTGGAAAATTAGAACCAGGTAATTATTTTTTATTACATACAAAACATGAAGAAACATTAGAAGATGTTTTGCGTTATGATGAATATCTACGTTTGAAAGAAATTAAAATCATAAAAAAAGAAGATATCTCCGATTCTCAAGTTCCTAAGGAATTACAATACGATAAAACAAAAGAATCTGATAATTCTTATTCTCATATTTTTAAGGATGGTACGATAGAATATTATAATCCAGAAGGAGAATTAACATCAATTAAATACCCTTCCAAACTAACAAACAACAATATTATTTTTTCATATGATTCTACTAAAAAAAGATGGTCTTATAAACTAGAAAATAGTGAATTACAACCCAAGGTTATTTCAGATATTTTAGAACAATAAGGTGTAATAGGCGTCTCTGAAGGAACTATTAAAGCCATTGTTAATACAGCTAAAGATATTGTTTACAGAATTTTTGATACTTTATCCAAATTAAAATATTGGTCATTGAATAGAAAAAAATAAAATTATTTAAATTAATATGTTTTTTGGTAGTTATAATCTTAGATATTATTGTTTTTATTTTAAAAAAAGTTCTAGATGTACTCACTGTTCTAAAAAAATGTAAATGCTTTTTTAAATCTAAATATTTTTAAAACCTCTTTTAATTAAAAACAAAAAAGACTAGTTTGTGTTAACTAGTCTTTTCGTTATTAAAAATGAATTTATTTACCAAAATTTATAACAGTGCGAATTTCTAATCCAAAAATTTTAAATAAATAAAAGATAATTCATAAAAATAAAAAAATTTCAACATTAAAATAATATTTTGAAAACGTAATATTATCAAAATTTTCTTTTTATACGATGATTAGAATAAATAATAACAATAAATAGAATAATAAGAACAAATAAAAAAGAAAAAATTAAATTCAAATTTTCTTTTAATTTATATATTTTAAAAAAATTAAATATATCTTTTTCTTTTAATAAAGAAACTTTAATAAAATTATGTGGTAAATTATTAGATTCTTCCAAAATATTATTAAATCCTAGAAAATTACCTTTATTGTCGAAATATAAAAAATTAAATTTAGAATTAGCAATTTTATTTTTCTTTTTTAAATCAAATACAGAATCACACAAGAAAAAATCATCTGTTTTATAACTTACAACACCTTTGAACATTTGAGGAAAATAATTATCATTATAGTTATTTATTAAAAAAAATATTTCTTCTCCTAAATTTAAATTTTCAGAAGATCTGGTCGGAATAATATCGTAATTATTCGCAGATTCAAAAGTTATTAAAATCAAATTATTATTTCCTAATAAAAAACTTTTAATTTGACCTTTTTCTGTTTGATAATCATCATTATGAAAAATAGTTATTTTAATTTCATTAGAAAAAATATTTTTAATCGATTCTATTAACGATAATAACTTATTATTATTTGTATAATTTGTATAAGTAGATAAAACAAAATATAAAAAATTATTATTTGGTAAAGATTTTTTTTGAAAAACAATTCCATTACCACTAATTTCTGGATTTTGATCCCAAACAATTAAAGAATTTTTTATTTTCTTTAAATTATCAAATTGAAATTTTTCATTTATTTCCATTTTATCATTATTTTGTTCATAAGGATAAACCAATTCTAAAGATATAAAGGGTTCATGTTGTTCTTTTAACCGAATATCATCGATATTATAAATTTTAATTTCATTTAAATTATTTGGACCCTTTTTTTCAAAAATAATGTCATTTGTTTCTTCATTATAAGCGATTTTTATTTGCTCTTTTTTAGGATTTAAAGAAAATATTTGCTCTTTTTTATAAAAAATAACTACTAATTTAATATTTAATTTTACTTCTTTTTCTTCTTTTATTAACTCAGAAGTAATTGATTTTATTTTTTTATTTCGAAAATAATTTAATAATTCTTCAATTTTAATAGTAATATTATTTTTATTCTTTATTGAAAAATTTTGATTTTGTTTAAAAGGTGGAAATGAATTTAATTCATTTTGTAAATAATCATAATCTTCTGGTAAAATTTGAAAAAATTTTTTAATTGGATTTTTTTGATGTAATTCAATTATTCGATTACATATTTTTTTAACATGTTCAATATTAAGACATTGAGAAGTTCTATCTGGTATATAATCACTTATAATAATACTTTTATTTATACCTATAATTTCGAAATTAGTATTAAAAACAGGACCCCCGCTATTACCTGAATCAATTTGGATATCAAAAGAAATTTCTTTTTCATTATAATCAACAATATTACCTTTTTTTAATAAATTTACTCCCCAAATAATATCTGGTTTTGCAAATAAATCTATATTTTTATCTTTCGAAAGAGTATCGAAATTATCCAAAGTTAATTTTTGTGATTTAATTTGAGAAATTTGAGACCCCATACTATAAATAGCTTCACCTTGATAAATATTTATTTTTTTCTTAGGTAAAACTTTATTTAAAATTGTTTTTATTTCTTCAAAATTTTTTTTATTTTTATTTCTAAAAGTTAAAATAGCTATATCATCATATACATCTTGATTATTTATAAAACCAAATATTTCCGCCTCTTCTTGAAAATAAATGTTAAAAAGTGTAATTTTTATTGATGAATATTCTGAAGCTTGTTTCAATACATGTCTATTAGTTAAAACATAATAATCATAAAATATTTCATTATTTTCCATTATTTCTTTAACACAAAAAATAAAACCAGAACCTAAACTGAAAAATTTATTTTTCATAAAATTTTCGACTTTAATCAAAAAAGTGATTTTATTTAAATTTTTTATTTCTTCATCGAAAGGATAATTTAATTTTGTATTTTCTAGGTTATTTTTTTGTTCTAAATTTTTCTTTTCGATATTCAATTGATTTATTTGGCATTCATATAATATTATCTGATCGAAAATATAATTTAAAAAATTTTTTTTAGAATCAATTTTAGATTCGCTATTATACAACCCTAAAAACAATCCTTCTTGATCTAAAAAAATTTTATATTTCTTTTTATCTAATTCTAACCAAAAATAATATTTATTTGTAACATCAATATCTTTTTCAGAAGATGATTCTGGTTGTTTTAAATTAAATTGACATTTAAGAAAATAAAAAATAGAATTAGATGTTATTATATGATTAATTGTAATATTAGGATCTTGATTTGGTACAGAAATACCTATAAATTCTCCTTTAGTATTGAAAAATATTTTATTTTTTTCTCCTTTGATAGAAATAGGCAAATATTCTTTATCGTTTAAATCATAATTTTTACTTACAATACCTTCTTGAAAAGGTTCTATATGAGACAAAATATCTAAAGTAAAAGCATATACTACATCTCCTTTATTTAAACGATGAGGTTTTAAAATAAAGGATGGTTTATCTTTTTTAAAATCAAAGATATTTTGAATCTTTTTTTGCATGTCTTCTATCATTTGAATTTTTTCTTTTAAAACTTTATCTTTTAAATTAAATGTAATTTGGTTTTTTTTATAATCATTTTGAATAATTTGATTTTGATATTTAATAAATAAATATTTATAATAAAAAAACAAAAATAATAAAAATATCAAAAAAAATAATATAAATCTTTTTTTATTTATAAAAGATAAAACGATATTATCTATTTTTTTCAAGTGTTTTTTTCATTTTCTAAATTATTGTTTTAAATTTTGAAAATCTATACAATAATATTTTTTTACAATTATAAAAATGTAAATAAATTAATAACTAATTTAAAAATTACAAAATACTCTACTTATTAATAATATATGAATTAAAAAAGTTTTTATTTATTTTTTTAAAAATATTAATTTTATTATTGCAATTTATAAAAAAAATAATATAATAATATTAGCAGTCATTATAAATGAGTGCTAGAATTGATCGACACTAGAGGTATGAGAATTGCTTTCAAATCGCAAAAGATTAATTTTAAAGGCTGTTATAGAAAATTATTCTAAAGAAGTTAAACCCATAGGTTCTGATTTTTTATCTAAAATACCTTATTTAAAATTTTCCAGCGCTACTATCCGTTATGATATGTTGCAATTAGAAGAAAAAGGTTATTTAATCAAAAATCATAAATCTAGTGGTAGAATTCCTTCTTTAAAAGGTTATGTTTTTTATCTTAATAATTTAATGACTCGCAAACCAGAAACGAAAGAAATTTTAACTTTATTTGAAAAAATAATTCAAAAAAAAAATTCAAATAAAGAAAAAATTGTTCAAGAAGTTTTAAAATTATTATGTAATTTAACGAATCATGCTATTATAGATATCAAACCTGATATTTTAAAAACAAGCAAAATTAAAAAAATTGATTTGATTTTTGTTAATTCTCGGCAAGCAGTTATTTTTGTTCTTACAAATAAAGGTCATTTGCAACATCAAAATATTTTTTTAGATGAAGATAAAGAATTTAAAGTAGAAGATTTAAAAATAATTGTAAATATTTTTAATAATTTGTTAATCAATAAATATTTAAACGAAGCTTTACAAATTATCCAAAGTGATCTTTGTCAAGAACAAATCAAAAAACATATTAAATATCAAGAAGAATTAATACAATTTTTTTTAGAAGCTTTTTATAAATTTTATAATAATAATACTTCTTTTTATGGTATTTCTAATTTTTTAACTTCTCAAACAGAACAAGAAATTATAAATATTAAAGATATATACGAAATTTTAAATACAAAAAAATTAAGTGATTTCTTTTACGATTCGAAGGAAGTAATTTGTAAATTAGCTAATCAAATTAGATTAATTCCTTATAAAAAATTTATTTTTGTTTCTATTCCTTACAATATTAACGAAAATGAAAAAGGATTTATAGCTGTTTTAGGTTCTAATGTAATTAAATATTCAGAAATTATACCTATTTTAGAATATTTATCAGCTCATATATCTCATTTATATGAAAAAAAATAAATAAAAGGAGTTTTATTTGAGTTAAAATGAATGAAAAAAAAGATAAAAATTGTCAAAACTGTTCTTGTGATAAAACTCAAAAAAACGAGAATATAAACGATTGCACACAAGGAAGTTGTCCAAAAGATACTTGTGAAAAAGGCGAATGTCAAACAAACAATTGTCCAAAAGGAACTTTTGAGCAAGAAAATTGCCAAAAAGAAAATTGTTCGAAAGGTAATTGCACACAAGGAAATTGCCCAAAAGATACTTGTGAAAAAGGCGAATGTCAAACAAATAATTGTCCAAAAGGAACTTTTGAGCAAGAAGATTCATGCGAAAATAATTTCTGTTGCAAAGACAATAATCAAGGTTTTTGTGATAAAAATAAAGATAATCAAAAATGCACTAATGATTGTTCTGAATTAGTTAACGATAAAGAAGAAATTGAAAAATTAAAAATAGAAAATAAACAATTACAAGAAAATTTATTAGAAATCACTAAAAAATATGCTAATGAAAAATTAAAATATCAAGCAGATTTAGATAATTTTCAAAAAAGAATTCAAAAAGAAAAAATGCATTCTTTAAAATACGCTTCTATGAATTTAATTACTGAAATGTTAGCTCCTTTAGAACAATTAGAAAAAGCTTTAGAAATGCCTACTGAAGAACCTTTATTAAAAAATTTTTTATTAGGTTTTAAAATGATTTTTAAACAAACAAAAGATATTTTGAATAAAGATGGTGTTCAAGAAATTAAAGCTTTAGGCGAAAAATTTAATCCTGAATTTCATCATGCAATTGAAAAAATATCAGATAAAAATAAACCAAACGGAATTAACTTAGCAGTTATAGAAAAAGGTTTTTTATACAAAGATTTAGTTATTAAACCAGCAATGGTAAAAATAAACGAATGGAGTGATAATTCAAATGAAAACAAATAAAATTATTGGAATCGACTTAGGAACAACTAATTCTTGTGTTTCTGTTATGGAAGGCAAAGAAGCTAAAGTTATTATTAATTCAGAAGGTGGAAGAACTACACCTTCAATTGTAGCATTTAGAAATGATGAAATTTTAGTAGGTGAAGTTGCTAAAAGACAAATGTTAACTAATCCAAATACTATATTGTCTATTAAAAGACATATGGGAGAAAAAGATTTTACAGTTAATATTAAAGATAAAAAATATACACCTCAAGAAATAAGCGCAATGATTTTAAGAAATTTAAAAAAACAAGCTGAAGATTATTTAGGAGCAGAAGTAACAAATGCAATTATTACTGTACCTGCTTACTTTAATGATGCCCAAAGACAAGCTACTAAAGATGCTGGAAAAATTGCTGGTTTAGAAGTAAAAAGAATTATTAATGAACCAACAGCTGCTGCTTTAGCTTACGGTATTGATAAACAAAGCGATAAAGAACAAAATATCTTAGTTTTTGACTTAGGTGGAGGAACTTTTGACGTTTCTATTTTAAATTTAGCAGAAGGTAATTTTTCTGTTTTATCAACTTCTGGAGATAATCTTTTAGGTGGAGATGATTTTGATAACAAAATCATTGAATTTTTACTAAAAGAAATTAAAAAAGAACATTTAGTAGATTTAAGCAAAGATAAAGCTGTAATGCAAAGATTAAAAAGCGCTGCAGAAAATGCTAAAAAAGAATTAAGTAATGCTATGTCTGCTCAAATTTCTTTACCATTTTTAACAATGATCCAAAGACAAGAACAAGGAAATTCTGTCGGTGAATCTATTCATTTCGAATATAATCTAACAAGAGCTAAATTTAATGAATTAACTCAAGATTTAGTTGATCGTTGTTTAATTCCTTTAAAACGTGCTTTGAAAGACGCTGATATGACTCCGGGAGAAATTCATCAAGTTTTATTAGTAGGTGGTTCAACTAGAATTCCAGCTGTTCAAGAATTAGTTAAAAAAGAATTAAATAAAAATACTTTAAATAAAAGCATTAACCCTGATGAAGTAGTTGCAATGGGAGCTTCTATTCAAGGTGGTATTTTATCAGGAGATGTTAAAGATATCGTTCTTTTAGATGTGACTCCACTTTCATTAGGAATTGAAACTTTAGGAAATGTTTTTACTAAATTAATCGAAAGAAATACAACAATTCCAACAACAGCTAAACAAGTATTTTCTACTGCAGAAGATAACCAAACTTCAGTTGACATTCATGTGTTACAAGGTGAAAGACCTTTAGCAAGAGAAAACAAAACTTTAGGTAATTTCCGTTTAGATGAAATCCAAGCTGCACAAAGAGGTATTCCACAAATAGAAGTGACTTTTGATATTGACGTTAATGGTATCGTTTCTGTCAAAGCTAAAGATTTAGGAACTAACAAAGAACAAAAAATTACTATTTCAGGAAGTGGTTCTTTATCAGAAGACGAAATCAAAAGAATGATTAAAGAGGCCGAAGAAAATGCAGAAGCTGATAAGATTAAAAGAGAAAAAATTGATACTTTAAATGAAGCTAATAACTTAATTTTCCAAACTAGAAAATCTTTAGAAACTTTAAAAGATGAAGTTCAATCAGAAGAAAAAAATAAAATTGAAGAACAAATTAAAGATTTAGAAGAAGCTTTAAAACAAGAAGATGTCACAATTATTAAAGACAAAATGAGTCTTTTAGAAAAAGAAACTCAATCAATAGCTATCAAAGCTTATCAAAAAGCTCAAGAAAAATCAAAAGAAAATTCTACTCATGATAATTCTAAATCAGAAAATGAAAAAACTTCTAACCCAGATGAAGTAGTAGACGCTGAATTTAAAGAGAAAAAATAATTTTCTTTGACAGAATGTAAACCAAAAAAAGAAATTAATCTTTTTTTGGTTTCTTTATTAACTATAAAATTTAATATAAAACTAGAGGGGTTTTATTATGAAATCTAAAAGGGATTATTATGATGTTTTAGAAGTTTCTAAAAATGCGAGTGATACAGAAATTAAAAAATCTTATCATAGGCTTGTTAAAAAATATCATCCTGATGTATCTAAAGAAGATAATGCTGCTACAAAATTTAAAGAAGTTCAAGAAGCTTATCAAGTATTAAGTAACGCGCAAAAAAGAAGTGATTATGATCGTTTTGGGCACCAAGATTATAGTAATTTTAATAATAGTGGTTTTCAAGGATTTAACCAAGGTTTTAGTAGTTCCGATTTTGGCAATTTTGATGATATTTTTGGAAGTTTTTTTGGAGAAAATCGAACTAATAAACAAAAAAATACAAATAATGTTAAAGATAAATACGTAGAATGTGTTATTGATTTTTTAGAAGCGTGTTTAGGTGGAAAAAAAGAAATTAAGGTTGATTTCGAAGAAGATTGTAAACAATGTCATGGCACAGGAGCACAAAATAAAACAGATGTTAAAATTTGTAATTATTGTAATGGAACAGGACATATTACCAAATATCAAAGAACTTTTTTAGGAAATATCAGTACCCAACAAGTATGTTCTTATTGTAGAGGCGCAGGTCGAATAATTGCTAAAAAATGTTCATTTTGCAAATCTTCTAAAAGAGTTTTAAATGTTAAAACAATAAGCATTGATATTCCTGCTGGAGTAGAAGATGGAATGACAATGAAACTTGATCAACAAGGACATGGAGGACACTTAAATTCAAAAAATAGTGACTTATATATAACTTTTAAAATTCGACCTCATGAAATTTTCGAAAGAGAAAAACAAAATATTATTTCTACTGTTTGGATTAATTTTTATGATGCTATCTTAGGAAAAGAATTAAGTATTCCTACTATTTATGGCGAAGTCGAATTAAAAATACCAGAAGGAACACAAACTCATACTAAATTTAAATTAAAAAATAAAGGTATTCCTTATTTACATTCAAATTTTCGTAAAGGAGATCATTTTGTTATTGTCAAAATTAAAACTCCTACTAAATTATCTAGTCATCAAAAAAAACTTATTGAACAAATTAAAGAATTGGATACATTTAATGAAAATATCAACAAAAATAAATCTTGGTTTTTTTAAGGAAAATAAAATTTTTTGAGAAAAAATTTTATTTATCGATATAATAAATAAAAAATAATTTTAGATTAAAAATTTTAAATTAAAATTATTTTTTTATAATATTCTTTTGGTATCTTGTTGTATCTTGAAAGGAAAATCAATGATTTTAGTAAAATATAATAGAGTAAAAGATTTGAAACCTTATTTTTATTTCGCTTTAGAAGAATATATTTTGAATAATCTTTTAAAAAAAGACGAAGTGTTTTTTTTTCAATGGCAAATTAAAGGTGTAGTTATAGGAAAAAATCAAATTATTGAAAATGAAGTAAATTTCGATTTTACTACAAAAAATCAAATCAAATTATTTAGAAGACCGACAGGCGGTGGATGTGTTTATAATGATCCTCAAACACCTCTTTTTAGTATTATTACTGCCAAAAAAGATAAAAATTTTAATTTCCGAGAATATTTAGGAAAAATTATTGAAGCTTTTCAAAAATTAGGAATTAATTTATATTTTAGTGGTAGAAATGATATTATGTTAAATGAAAAAAAAGTTTCAGGAAATGCCTTTATGCAAAATAAAAACGGTATGGTAATTCATGGAACTTTACTTTATGACTGCGATATTGATACCATGGTAAGATGTATTACTCCTAATAATGAAAAACTAATTTCTAAAGGAATCACAAGTGTTTCTTCAAGAGTTACTAATTTAAAAGAACATTTAAATGGAATGTCTCAACAAGAATTGATGGATTATCTAAATAATTATTTAACAAATGAAGAATATAATTTAACTTTAGATGAAATATATAAAATTGAAAAAATGGCAAAAAAATATTCTTCTAAAGAATGGATTTTTGGAGAACATCCTACATATGACAAAAATTTAAAAAAACGTTTTCATTGGGGTAATTTAGAAATTTTTTTATCTTTAAAAAACGGCAAAATATTGAAAATAATTTTTAAAGGAGATTTTTTTCATAAAGAAAATAATTTATCAGAATTTTTAGAAAAATTTATCAATGTTTCTTATAACAAAAAAAGTTTACAAGAACTTTTGAAAAATATTGATATCAAAAATTATATTATCGATGCCTCTAATGAAGATTTACTATCTTTATTAGAAGAAGGAACTCTTTATTAAAAAATAAATTTTTTTAAAATTTAAAAATTTCGTTTTTTATAAATTTTTTTAAATAAATTCAAAAATAAAATAATTAATAAAAAAACATCTATTTTTAATCAATATTTTGTTATATTAAAATAGATATATTTCTTAAAATGTTCTATAATTATTTTATATATTTTATTAAGTTGAGAAAATTTTAATATAATAAAAAAATTATTTTTATAAAGAAGGAAATGAATAATATATGTTTCGAATAAATAAATTAAATAAAAGTTATATTGCTAAAGGTGGGTTTATTACGCCAGCTTTATCTAATATTTCGCTTACCTTACCTGATAAAGGAATGTGTTTTGTTTTAGGTAAATCAGGTTCTGGTAAATCTACTTTTTTTAATATCTTAACTGGAATAGATACTGCTAGTGATGGACAAGTTAGTGTTGCTAAAACTGATATTACTAATTTTAATCAAAGACTTTTAGATAACTATCGTAATGGGATGATTGGTTTTGTTTTTCAAGAATTTAATTTAATGGAAGATATGACCGTATTCGAAAATATTATTTTGACTAATCAATTGCAAAATAAAAAACCTGATATTAATTTAATTTACAGTTTATTAGAAAAAGTAGATTTAGATAAAAGTTTTTTGAATCGTAAAATAAATCAACTTTCAGGAGGGCAAAGACAAAGAGTAGGGATCGTAAGAGCTTTAGTAAAAAACCCTAATATTATTTTCGCAGATGAACCTACTGGTAATCTTGATAGTGAATCATCTAGTCAAGTTTTTGATTTATTAAAAGATTTATCTAAAGAAAAATTAGTAATTGTTGTGTCTCATGATAATGAAAATGCTTATAAATACGCAGATCGTATAATTGAAATGAAAGACGGTCAAATAATATCTGATTACATACGTAAACATAATATGAAAGATAAAGTACAAGAAGAAAATTCTTTGAAAGTAGGGCAAATTTTAACTCAAGAAATGTTAAATAACTTATCAAAAAAACGTATAAATCAAAATGATCATTTTCAAAATAATTTCTTACCAACTGATCAAAATAAAATTATTCAAGAAAGCAACGATTTTATTTCTTCTCCTAGTCGTTTATCTTTGAATTTTATTTTTAAAAATGCTTTGAAGAGTTTTAAAAATAAAAAATTCTTTTTAATTTTAACTACTATAGTAACTGTATTTGTTACATTAATTTTCAGTGGTACTTGTTTTAGTATTTTAGCTTACAAAAGTAGTGGAATCATTAATCATTGTAGAACAATATCAGAATGGGAAATACAATCGAATTTGTTTGAAATTCTAATTTGTTCAATATCTAAAAGTGTTATTTTTGTGTTTGATGAGTTAATTACTAATAAATTTTTTTTATTTTTTGTCACATTCATTCCTGGTATAATGATTTTGCTTTATTTTAATATGAGCGCTAAACTACAAAAGGGTAAAATAGGGATTTTAAGATCTTTAGGTTCTAATGGTATTAATGTTGGGAAAATTTTTGTTGTAGAGGGTTTTATTTTCGCACTTATACAAACATTTTTAATTTTTGTTTTAACATTATTTTTATATCCTTCGACATTTAGTTTTTGTACTATGCAACCGATAGTAGGCAAAGATATAAATAATCATTTTGCCGACTATAAGGTTCAATTGGATGAATTTACAAACTTTACAAAAGAAGAAATTATAAAAGCGTTATTAGACAAAAATAATTCTAATTATTTTATTAATTTTTTGAGAAATATACGTTATCCTTTTTTAATTTGGAACCCTATTTTAAGAGTTTTATATTTTATTCTTTTAAATTTTAGTTTTATTTTCTTTTTAACAATTTTGTTTACATCTTTTATTATTTATAAATGGTCTACAAAAAAACCGATTGATATTTTAAATAATAGATAATGATTTTATAAAAAAACCGCTAATTAAGCGGTTTTTTTATTTATATATCAAGTTAAAAAAATTAAGAATAAAAAAATATATACTCTCGATTATGTATTTTTTCTTATAAAAAAGAAACAAATTCTTTAGGATTTAATTTAAAAGCTTTTTTATTTTTTATAACATCTTTTTCGGCTTTTCCCACAGCAATCAAAATCATAGGAGTATAAAAATCAGGAATATTAAAAAGAGTGTTTATTTTTTTAAAATCACATCCACCCATAAAACAAGAATTATATCCAAAATTTTGAAGAGTCAAAACAAAATTAAGAGAAATAATTCCACCTTCTAAAAAAATTTCATTTTGTAATCGATGAAAACTTATATTATCAAAATAATGCTTTATTTTATTCATTATAAGTTCTTTATTTTCGTTAGTTATTTCTCCATTTAATACTTTTTGACTATAAATATATTCTCCTGAATTTTTTTTATTTAAATTTCCGCATACTAAAACTATAGCAGAACTAGTTTCTAATTGAACCGAATTACCTTGAAGAACTTTTTTTAATTTTTTTTTATTTTCTTCACTTTCAAAAACAAAAAAACGCCAAGGTTGTAAATTAAAAGAAGAAGGAGTATAACGAATATCATTAAAAATTTTTAACCATGTATCATAAGTTATTTTATGATTTTTTTGGAATATTCTAACTGTTTCAATACGCATAAAATATTTTCCTTTAAATATTTTTTTTATTATTTTGATCAAAATAATAAATAATAAAAAATTAAATAAATAAAATAATTTAAATTACAAAATCACTTAATTAAAGCGTATTTTTTTAAAAAAAATAATTCCATCAATTTAATAAAATAAAAAAAATTTTTATAATTAAGAAATTTATTTTTTTTCTATAATAATTTTATTTAACATTTGAATAAAATCATCAACAAACAATGTTTCTTGTTTGTTACTTTGATATTTTCTAAAAGTTAACAAATTACTTTTGATTTCTTGATCGCCTATAACTATTTGATAAGGAATTTTACTTTTTTGTGCTTCTTTTATTTTATAACTTAAACTTAATTCTTTATCATTTAACTCTACTCTAAAATTATTTTTAATTAATAAATTTTTAATTTTTTGAACATGTTCTAAATGAAATTGATTATTCACAGGGATTAAAACAATTTGTATAGGAGTAAGCCATAAAGGAAAAGCTCCTTTATTTTTTTCCATCAAATAAGAAATAAATCTTTCTAAAGTAGAAATAATAGCTCTATGAATTACAATAGGGGTAATTTTTTTATTATCAGGACCTATAAAACTTAAATTAAAATTTTTTGGTAATAAAAAATCTAATTGAATAGTTGATAAAGTTTCTTCATTTTTTAAAGCAGTTAAAACTTGAATATCTAATTTAGGACCGTAAAAAGCAGCATCTCCTTGAACTTCTTTAAAAGGAATTTTATTCTCTATTAATATTTCTCTTAAAATAGATTCTGATTTTTTCCATATTAAATCATTATCAAAATATTTATTTTTATTTAAAACATCTCTTGTGCTTAAATTAAAGCTATATTCTGTAATATCAAAATCTTTATAAACTTCTAAAATAAAATTAATAATTTGAGTAATTTGTTCTTTAATTTGCTCTTCGTGAATAAAAATATGAGCATCATTCAAAGTCATTTCTCTTGTTCTTTGTAAACCAGAAACAGCTCCTGAATGTTCATAACGATGCATCATTCCTAATTCTGCAATTTTAAAAGGTAATTCTTTATAACTACGTAATTGTTTTTTAAAAATCATCATATGATGTGGGCAATTCATAGGGCGTAAAACTAATTTTTCTTTATTAGCAAGATCCATTATCGGAAACATATTTTCTTTATAAAGTTCTAAATGACCAGATTGTTTATATAATTTAGTGTTAGCTAAAATAGGAGTATAAACGTGTTGATAATCATAATTAAGCTCTTTATCAATAATATATCTTTCTATAATACGTCTTACAGTAGCCCCATTAGGTAACCAAAAAGGAAGTCCTAAACCTACTTCTGGCGATAACATGAAAAAATTTTGTTCTTTGTTAATATTTTTATGATCACTCTGTTTTCTTTCTGTTAATAAATTTAAATGTTTTTTTAAATCTTTTTTATTAAAAAAAGAAACTCCATAAATTCTTGTTAAAGACGAATTATTAACATCTCCTTCAAAATAAGAACCAGATATTTTTAATAATTTAAAATTTTTCATAATATTAGTATTAGTCAAAAGAACATTTTCTAAATGTAAATCTTCAAAATCTTGACAAGAATAAATATTAATTAAATTAATATCTTTATTTTTTTTTAATATTGATAGTTTATATTTATTGAAATTAAATTTATCACATGCTTCTTTATGAGTTATTTGTTTTTTAATAATATCTAATTTTTCTTGAGAAATTTGTTGCATCATTTTTTCTATTGTAGATAAATCATTATGAGAAAAAACAATATCTTTAAAATCTACTTCGCAATAAAAACCTTCTTTATGACATGAGATCGTAACTAAAAGAGAATCGGGATAAATTTTTTTAATAGCTTGTAATGTTAAAAAAGACGTATTATAATTCAAAATTTTTAAACTTTCTGGATGTTCCGAAGTTATAATTTCTAAATCTCCATCAGTATCTAATTTTGTTTTTAAATCGATTAGTTTTTTATTGAAATAAGCTGCTATTGGTTTTTGAGAAAAATTCATTTGATTTTTTTCTATAATTTCTAAAACATTAATTCCTCTCGAAAATGCTCCAGTTAAACCATTTTTAATTTTGATATTAATCATTTTAAATTTATAATTCCTTTTTTATTTTTATCTGAATAACAGAAATTATATATAAAATTAATATTAAATAAAATAAAAAAACAAATTTTTAATTAATTATTATATTTACTATTAATTTTAATATTTTTATTTTCCTAAACAAAAATTAGAAAATAATTCATTTAGTAATCCATCTGGAATATTTTTACCTAAAATATTATTTAAAGCGTCATAAGATTCTTTTAAATTAATGGTATGGATATCGATAGGCATTTGATTTTCGATATCTAAAATAATATTCCGTAAAGATGTTAAAGCGATATTGATTTGTTTAATATGTCTAGCGTTAGATAAATAATTGAAATCTTTATCTTGAATTTGATCTAATTGAAAAATTTTTAAAATATTATTTTTTAAATCTTCAATGCCTTCTTGAGTATGATTAGAAATGGAAACCATTTCTTTTAAATTTTGCTCCAAATTAATTTTTGAAGGTAAATCAGATTTACTACCTATTATAATTCTAGGATATTTTTGAGTTAATTCAAGTAATATTTCATCATCTTTTTCTAAATAATTACTTTTATCTAACAATAATAAAACTAAATCTGCTTTTTGTAAAAGTTGTTTAGTATTTTCAACTCCTATTTTTTCTATTGGATCATTAGTTTCATGAACTCCTGCTGTATCGATTAAAAACAAAGAAATACCTTTAATATTTAAAAAGCCATCTACATAATCTCTGGTAGTTCCTGCGATATCAGAAACAATAGCTCTTTTTTCTTGTAACAAAACATTTAATAAACTAGATTTACCTACATTTGGTTTTCCAATAATTAAAGTTTTAATTCCGTTTTTTAAAAAACGATTTTTAAAATATAAATTTAAAATTTCTTCCATTTGCGTAATTAATTCTTGAACTTGAGGCAAAATAATTTCATTAGTCATTTGTTCAATATCTAAATATTCAGGATAATCAATATTAACTTCTATTTGTCCTATTATTTTCATAATTTTCTTATTTAAATTCTCTACCAATTGAGAATTTTTTTTATGCAAACCTAAATTCGATAATTTAACGACATTTTCGTTTTGAGCAAAAATTAAATCCATAATTGATTCCGCTTGAATCAAATCTATTTTATCATTTAAAAAAGCCCTTTTACTAAATTCTCCTGGTTGAGCTAATCTAATATTTAAAGATAAAATTCTCTCTAATAATAACTGCGTTATTAAAATACCACCATGACCCTGAACTTCAACAACATCTTCACCAGTAAAAGAATGAGGTTTTTTAAAAACAGAAATTAAAACCTCATCTAAAATATTTTGATTTTGATCTAAAATAAAACCATAATGAAGAGTATGCGAAGGCGCTTTTAACAAATCAAAATTTTTTTTAGCACTTTTAAAAATTTTATTAATATTTTGTATGGCTTCAGATCCACTCACTCTTATCACACTAATACTTCCGGTTCCTAAAGGAGTAGCGATAGCAGCAATATTATCATGATCAAACATAATCTTAATTTTTTACCTCATTTAAATAAACATAAATAAAATTATTTTTGATTATTTTCAAAATTAAATTTTTTAATAGATGTTTTTATTAATTGAATAATTTCATTTAATTGTTCGTTTGTTTTCAGAATAACTCCACAAGCTTTTTTATGACCGCCGCCACCAAATTGATGAGCGATATCACTTATTTCTGGGCCTTGAGTACGAATACTCAATTTAAAATTACCATTGGGTAATTCGAAAATAAATGCCCATACAGGATTATTTTCAACATAACTTAAAATATTTAATATCGAAAAAGCTTGTTCAATATTGATCTTAAATTGTTGAATGGTTTGACTAGAAAATTTAAAATAAATTAAACCTTCTTCAGTAACACAATTATTGCATACATAACCTTGAAATTTTAATAAATCTAAACTTTTAAAATTTATTTTTTGATCGATTTCAAAAACATCAAAACCATATTCTAATAAACTAGCTCCGCATTTTAAAGTATTAGAATTGACTCTTTCAAAACGAAAATTACCTGTATCAGTGACTATACCTGTATATATAGGTAAAGCTCCTTGTTTAGTTAATTTTAAATTATTATATTGTTTAAAATGATAAATCATTTCTGAACAAGAAGCGAAATTACTATCTATCCATTCATATTCACCGATTTTTTCTATAAATAAATGATGATCAATTCGAATAATCATTTTTCCTAATTTATATCTAGGATCACTGATAACTGAACTTTGGCCACAATCGACAACAAATACTAAAGCTTCTTGATAAGTATCATCTGTTATTTGATCTTTGATACCTAAAAAGGATAATTTAGGTTCTTCTTCTCCAACAACATAAACTTTTTTATTTGGATAAGTAGCCGTAATTATATCTTTTAAACCGAATTGAGAACCATAACAATCTCCATCAGGTTTTTTATGACCATGAATAATAATTGTATCATTCAGTTCAATTTGTTTTTTAATAAATTCCATGTTAATATCATCCTTGTTAATGTTTAATTTTTAAAAAATGCATAATTTTAATTGAATGAAAGAACGATATTTATTCAAAAAATATCTTCATATATAAATGATTTTTTTAATTTGTCAATATTCTTTGAATAGCTTCATTTAATAATTCTTCAATTCTTTTTGCTTTATTGACATCTTCGACATCTTTGTCAATCGTTAAAATATCTATAAATAAATCTGCTATAATATTTCTAAAAAAATCTGAATTTTCAAAAATCGAAGTAGTAAAAAAATTATCTTTTTCTGCATTCTTTGAAATAAAATCTTTCGAAAAAGCTTTAAAAAATGCTTTCTTTGATTCTGTTTCTTCATTTGATTTTTCGTCTTTTATATAATCATCTATCTTGTCTATTTCATTTTTACGCTTAATATTAAAAAATTTATTTTCTTGTAAAAATTCTTTATAAACATCTGTAGAAGTTAAATATTTTAAAAAAAACCAAGAAGCTAACATTTCGTCTTTATTTTGAGAATAAAATAAATTAACATTTGAACCTTGTAAAATATTTTGATTTGATTTATCATCAAAAGTAGGTATATTTGTATAACCTAATTTAGGAATAAAATCATTTTTGATACATAAAGTGTCTAATCTTCTTGTTGATGTAATATAAAAAGCAATATTGTTTTTCATAATAAGTTCAGGAACTTTATCTTCTTCGCCAGTTAATTTGCCTAAAGTGAAATATTTTTGATCGTATTTTTCTTTAAAATCTTTCAATAAATTTTTAACTTGAGGTTCTTTTAAAAATTGTTCAGTTTCTTTTTTTGTTATTGGGTAGGTTATTCCTTTTTGTTTCGTAGAAATGATAAATAAATTAGATTCACTATCAACAACTATTGGTATAAAATCTTTTGGATTTGAAACTTTTAATTGTTCAGATATTTCATCCATTTCCTTCCATGTCAGTGAATCTTTTTTTATTTTACCTTCTTCATCTACTAATAATTCATTATTTGATTTATTGCGGATTGGTCCTGCTGTTTTTAATAAATCTTTATTATAAAACATAATTTCTGTTGTTTTTAAAAAAGGTAAATAATAATGTTTCGGTTCATCATTTTCTATTTGGATCTCTTCAAAATAACATTTTAAAAAATTATTTTTTTTCAAATCATCTTGAAAATCTTCATCTTCTTTTATAAAATCATCTAAAGGAAGTACTTTATTAGATTTATGATAAAAGCCTACATGATCCGGATAAGAAACAACTAAATTAGGTTGTTTATCCACAGTTAAAGCGTTTGAAACATGTTTAAAAATTTGGCCCCAATTGCCTTTATTATCTGCTAAAACCTCGATACCAGGATGATCGGTTTCAAATTTTTTAATAATTTTTTTTAATACTTCGCCTTCTTTATCATATAAATTATGCCAAAAAGTAATTTTAACCTTTTTTGAAGGATTTTTTTTTTCAAAATCTTCTTTAGCTTTTTGAAATTGTTCTTTGTTTAATGTAAAAGGTTTTTCTTTTAAATTGTTTTTGTTAGAAATAGCTATTATATTCAATATACAAGTAATAATAAATAACAATAAAAAATAACTGAAAAGAAATAAAAAATTTTTCATTTTATCCCTTGATACCACTTTTATTTTCTCCTGAGACAATATATTTTCTAAAAAAAATAAAAATCAAAATCAAAGGTATATTAATTAAAAAAGCCACCGCCATTTGAATATTTATATTTTCCCCTATTTCATTATCAAAAGTTTTTCTGGCCATATTAGTTAATAATTTAGCTCCCATTAATTCTGGCCAAGCATAAGCGTTCCAACTAGCCACTATTCTAAAAATAACAGTTACAATAATACTCGATTTAGTAATAGGAACTAATATTTTCCAAAGATACTTCCAATTACTAGCGCCATCTATTTTAGAGCTATAATATAATTCTTTCGGAACACTATTAAAAGTTATTAATAAATGTAAAATATGAACGATATTAATCAAATAAGGAATAATTAAAGCGTAATCAGTCCCAAACATGACTCTTGAGCCTCTACCATAATCAACCCAACCTAAATTAGAAACAATTCTATAATTAATGATGGTTAATGTTTCACTCGTTGTCATTAAAGCTAAATATAATAACAATTTTATGACAGATTTATAACGAAAATGAAAAATATTACTTAAAGCATAAGCTGTTACAATAGAACAAAAAGTTCCCAATAAAGTAGATAAAAAAGTAACTCTCAAAGTATTCCAAAAATAAGGTATAAATTGAAATTGCCCTTGGAAAGCTTTTCCGTAATTTTCTAGAAAATGGAATCCTTTTTTAGGCAATGATAAGGCATTATCTTGAATAATTTCTAATGATGTTTTCGTAGATGTAATGAACATCAAGTAAAAAGGTAAAATAAATAAAAAAGTAACTAAAAACAAAAATAAATATTTCAAAAGAGATAAAAAATCAATTTTTTTAATTCTCATTATTAAATTACGCCAAACATTTAATAAAGGTTTTTTTATACTATTCATTATATTTTTATAACCTTTAAATTAATTTATTTTTTTTTTAGAAAAGATAAAACTTGTTATTGTAAATAAAATAGAAATCATAAATAATATAATCGCCGCTGTTGTTCCTTTAGCATAAGATTCAAAAGTCGAACTAGATAATTGATTATAAATATAACCCACTATTGTTCTTATTTTATAATTATGATTATGTCCAAATAAACCCACAACAGATTCATATTCTTTAAAAACAGCTAACATCTCTATAATAAATTGATAAAAAATAACAGACTTAATCAAAGGCAAAGTGATTTTAGTAAAAATACGCCATCTAGAAGCTCCATCAATTTTAGCGGCAGCATAATATGATTTATCAATGTCTTGTAAAGCTAAAATAAAAACAAAAATTTTAAACGATAGTCTATTCCAAATATTATATAAAATTAAAACAAACATTTTGTGACTATAAGGCGCGGTTCTATTAATCCATTCATGGTTATAACCAAAACCTAATTTTCCTATAAATGTATTAAATAAACCATTTGGTTTATTAGAACTAATACCAAAATTATAATAAAAGAAAATACCAAAAATCATTCCCATAACTACATTATTAGAAATTAAAGGCAAGAAAAAAAAAGTTTTAAAAGTATTTTTAAAAAAATAATTTTTAACATTATTTAAAGCTAAAGCGATCATTAAAGCAATAAAAATAGAAATCGGAACTACTACAACAACTAATATTAAAGTATTTTTCAAAGCATAAAGAAATTCTGTATCTTGAAAAACTTTTTGATAATTAATAAAACCGATAGGAAAATGACAAGTATCACTAAATTTATCATAATGCGTAAAAGAAATAATGAAAACTTTCACTAAAGGATAAAAAGTAAAAATAGTTAAAATAATCAAAGCAGGAGTTAAATAAAACCAATGATTATTTTTTTTCTGATTTATCATATTTAACATTTAATAAATCCTATTACCGCTTTGTTTATCAAAAATAAAAAATCTATTTTCAACAATATTGAAACGAATTTTTTTTTTATAAACATGAGATAAATCTAATAATTTCTGTTTATAAGTAGGAATAATAATTTGAAAGGTTTTATGAACTGAATGAGGATGTTTAGCTAATAAAAATAATTCTCTTCCAATATTTTCTAAAGCTATGCCTTCTACTTCGAAAAGACCATTATCTTCTATATTATATCCTTCTGGTCTGATCGCAACATGAACTTCTTGATTCATATTATTAAATCTAGCATGAGTCAAAAGAACTGTATCACCTATCATCAATTTGTTATCTTTAATTTGTCCGTTAAAAATAGAAATATGCGGCACACCTAAAAAAGATGCTACAAATAAATTAACGGGGTCTTCATAAATTTTTTTAGGAATATCTTTTTGTTGAATAACACCTTTATTCATGACATAAATTTTATCACTAATAGACATGGCTTCTTCTTGATCATGAGTTACAAAAATAGCTGTAATTTTTGTTTTTTTTTGAATTCTTCTAATTTCTTCTCTCATTTTTAAACGCAGTCGAGTATCTAAATTAGATAAAGGCTCATCTAATAATAAAATTTTAGGATTTTTAATTAAAGCTCTAGCTAATGAGACTCTTTGTTGTTGTCCTCCTGAAAGTTCAGAAGGTTTTTTATCTAAATATTCTTCAATAGAAGCTAAAACAGAAATTCTTTTCACTTCTTTTTGAATTTGTTCATCTGAAAATTTTAAATTTTGTAATGGAAAAATAATATTTTGAAGCACAGTCATATGTGGATATAATGCATAATTTTGAAAAACTAAACCAATGCCTCTTTTTTCAGGAGGAAGATTGGTAACATCTTTATCATCAAAAAAAATTTTTCCTTTAGTAACTTGGGATAATCCGGCAATCATATAAAGAATAGTTGACTTGCCACATCCTGAAGGTCCTAAAAGACTTACTAACTCTCCAGTAGGAATTTCTAAATTAATTTGGTCAACGGCGTAAGATTTTTTTTTATTTTGTTTATTTACAAAAACTTTAGAAACGTTATTTAATATTATTCCCATCATTAAAATCCTCTAATAATTTTTATTATTTTAAAAAAAACCTTTTTTAGAAGCTCTAGGAAACGCTATAACATCTCTAATATTATCTAAACCAGTTAAATAAAGTAATAATCTTTCGAATCCTATTCCGAAACCTGAATGTATGCAACCACCAAAACGACGTAAATCTAAATACCATTCCAATTCTTTTGGAGAAATATTGCATTTATGCATCTTATCTTTTAAAACTTCTAAATTTTCTTCTCTTTGAGAACCACCTATTAATTCTCCAATTTTAGGAACTAATAAATCCATAGCGGCCACAGTTTTGTTATCTGGATTATTTTTCATATAAAAAGCTTTGATATCAATAGGCCAATCGATAACAAAAATAGGTTCATCAAAAAAATTAGTTAAAAATTTTTCATGTTCTGTAAATAAATCTGAACCATAAAAAGGTTTATTTTCGAATTCAACGCCACTTTTTGATAAAATTTCGATGGCTTCAGCATATTTAATTTTTTTAAATTCTTTTAAATGAGCTATTTTTTCTAATCTTTGAATTAAATTTGGTTCTATATTTTGTTCTAAAAATAAAAAATCTTCTTTATTTTTTTCTAAACAATTTTTAATAATATATTGAAGCATTTTTTGAGCTATTTGCATATTTTCTTTTAAATCACAAAAAGCCATTTCTGGTTCGATCATCCAAAATTCTGATATATGTTTGGAAGTATTCGAATTTTCAGCTCTAAAAGTAGGACCAAAAGTATAAATCTTTTTAAAAGCTAAAGCCATCGCTTCGCCTTCTAATTGGCCGGTAACAGTTAAAAAAGTTGGTTTTTCAAAAAAATCTTGTTTAAAATCGACCTTTTTATTCTTATCCAAAGGGACTTTATTTAAATCTAAAGTAGTCACTTGGAATAATTCTCCTGCGCCTTCACCATCACTTGTAGTAATAATAGGGGTATGTGCCCAAATAAATTCTTCTTTTTGAAAAAAATCATGAATAACAATACTAGCTGTATTTCTAATTCTGAAAACAGCTCCGAAAAGTTTCGTTCTAAATCTTAAATGCGCTACTTGACGTAAAAAAGCTTTAGAATGTTTTTTAGATTGAATAGGATAAGAACCATGATTCTCTCCTAAAACAATTATTTTATCAGCTAATAATTCAAAAGGCTGAGCCGCATTAGAAGTAAGAACTAAATTACCTTCTAAATATAAAGAAACTCCTACTTGTAACTTATCTTTGATTTCTAGAAAATAATTTTCTTGAACGTTTTTATAAACTACTTGTAATTCTTTAATAAAAGTACCATCGCTTAAATCACAAAAAAATAAATTTTTTTGAAAACGACAATTTTTAATCCATCCATTAATACAAATTTTTTTATTTATATTTGAAATATAATTATCATAAAGATATTTAACAGAACACATTGTTTCCCTCTTGAATAAATTTTCAATTTTTATTTTTTTTAAATTACATCTTTTTTTGAAATTTAAATCAATAATTTTCTATTTTGAGATATTTTAAAAAAAATAATAAATTAAAAAATAAAATTTATTTAAAAATCTAAACTTTTTTACAATAAAATAATTATTTTTAAGACTTAATACTTTTTGAATTAGATAGTAATATTATATCAATATTTATAATATTTTAAATAAATTTTAATCTTAATTAATTTTAATTTTTCTTTTATTTCAAAATAAAAAGATTGTATATTAAAAAGAAAATTGAATGATATTAATATAAAAATTATTTGTTTAATTGTTGGTTGAAATAAAGAAAATCATATTTGTCTTAAATTTTTTAATAATGAAAAAATTACAGATATGAAAAAACATCTTAGAGAAAGTAAAAAATAACGCTTGTTATAAAGTTATTAATAATTTTTATGATTAAAATAATATTAGTGAATAACTGCAACTTTAACCAATCATGTAAAGATGGAAAACTTTCAAAAGATGTCAAAGACATAACAATAATTAAAAAAATAGTTCAAATATTTATTAAAAAATTACTTTATAATTATGATAAATATTTAAAATGAAATGTATATCAAGAATAAAAAAAATTAAATATTTTATTATGGCTCAATGACAAACTCAAAAAAAAGTGAAAACAATATAAAATTAAATTAAAAAACTCCGAAAATAAATTAATAATTTAAATAAAAAATTTGTGATTTTTAAAAAAATGTAATATAATGTTGATATACAAAAAAGTTCTAAATTTTAATATGTTTTAAATATATAAAGGAAAATAACAAATGGAATATTCTATAGAAGACTGCCTAAATGTTGCTGATTTTTTAAAAAAAATTGACGAATTTAGAGATAAATATAAAAAAAATAAATTACCTTTAATCCAAGGTTATATTAAGCGAAATCAAAAAGGACAATTTTTCATTACTAATCAAAAAAATGATAAGGAAATTAGAATAACAGGAAATTCAACATTTAAAACAGAGATAATAAATCAAAGTATTATTATCCAAAGTAAGTTAATTTATAAATATTTTTATACACGTTGGACTTATAAATTAGAAATTGTTAATTGTTTATTGATAAAAAATATTAAAGACGAAAATTGTCAAAAAAATATAGAAAATAAAGATATAAAATCAGACGGAAAAATAGGGATTTTAACAAAAGAAGGATCTGATGCTCTTTCAGATATTAAATGGGAATTAAAAGAAGCAAATTATCAAAAATACAAAATCTTTTCTGTTCTTACGCAAGGACTCGGAGCTATTGATGATATTTGTAAAATGGTTAAAGAAGTAAATGATAAACATAAATGTGATATTATTTTACTTAGTCGTGGAGGCGGCGATGAATCAGAAATTAATAATGTTTTTAATAATTCAGATATAATCACAGCTATTAAAAATTCAAAAATACCGATTGTTACCGCAATAGGACATGCAAAAAATATTACTTTTTCTGATTTAGTAGCTTTTGATAATGATACTACGCCAACATCTGGTATTCAAAAGATTCTTAAATTAATAAAATCTGTTGATAAGGGTAAAAACAATTATAACAATCATAATGATAAATCATCAGAATTACATTTAGACAAAATTATTCAAAAAATTGTAAAAGGTCCTTTAGAAATAATAAATATTGAATTTTCAAATAAAAATATCCTTATTGATATATACAATGAAGATAAAAATATAATTATTTTAAATGGTTTTTTGTTAAGTAAAATATTAAATGAGTATAATTTCCAAATTTATCTTTTAAAGGCTAATATTATAAGTAATTTAAATTTAAAACAAAAAATATTATATTTAAATAAAGAACAATTACAAAAAAAAATAACTTTTCGATTTTTAGATCCCTCTACTAATAAAACTATCGATTATAATCACAATCAAAAGTTATTATCTATCAATACAAACATAATAACAAATTTTCCTTTTTAACGATTAAATATTTAGTTGATGTTTCGCCATTGATTAGTATAATATTGGGTATATTTTTATCTTTAGATATTATAAATTAAAAAAAATTTATTTAAATATTTGCAAAAATAAATTTTAAATATTAAAATTAATGTATCATATAATAAATACAAAATAAAAAAATTTATGACTATTTATAAGGTTTTGATATTATACTAATTCATTTTTTACAAAATATTTGTTATAAATAATAATAATATTCATAAATATGAATCAAAAAGAAATAAGATAATTGAATATATATATTAATGAATTTTAACAATTATAATTTTAATAATTATAATTTTAATAATTCATAGAAATTTTTAAAATTATAAAAGAAAGTGTTTTTATAAAATTGATAAAATTTGTATCAAAATTAGTTTAGGTAGAGTTATATGTTTTATAATTTTAACATCAATTTTAATAGGTTTAGCGATTACTGTAGTTAATAAAATACAGTCTAATATTCCCGAAGTGCAATAATTTTCATGTATTGATTTAGAAAAAACATATCTTCAATTGAACGAATCCCAACTAAACAAATCCCAACGAGAAAAATTCAAAAAAAATATCAGAAAAAGAAAATAAATCATTGATAGCAATAAACGAATGGAATAAAAAACACTCAATAAAAATATATGCAATTTATATAGCTTTAATTGTACTTTCTGGTTTAATTTGCTTTATTAGTCAAAAAGATAAAAATTTACTTTTAGAAAATATCAATATCCGCCTTATCCGCCACAAAATCCTTAATATCAAGGTATTCTAAAACTTTAGACACTTTTTGTAAGAAAATTTTAAAGACTAACTATTAAGTTAGTCTTTTTTTATTATTAAAAAATTAAAATAATTTCATTTCTTTTCTAAAAACATTTTTAGAAAGGAATAAAATTTTAAGACGAAAATTATTTAAAGATTTTTTTAAAAAAAATATCTAAAATTTTGAAACACTACGCACCTTCTCAACCTCGACAACTGTAATAATCTTAAAAGCAGTTGATTTATCACTATAAAGTTGTATCAAAAATATAACAGTGCAAAATTAAATTTTTTAATTTCTTTTTTTACTTAATCAATAAATTTTAAATTTATATTATTTTGTGTAATTTATTTAAAAAAGAACAGAAAATTTATTCTATTCTTTTTTTAAATAAAAAAATAATTTTAATTTTTATATAAAAAAATTTTAAATAAAAAAAATATCTAAAATCATAAAATAAGATAATTATATCTTTATAAAGATATATATTAATAAAAATAAAAATAAAATAATTAAACCTAAAATTATTAAATATTTATCTTTAGGATCGTAATAAGAATAAATTTCATTCCAAGCATCACTAATTTGTTTTTTATATGTTTTATTGTATTTATATATCTTATCTTTTTCAATTATTTTTAATTCTAACGGATTATTCTCTTTTATTTGTTCATCATTTTGTTCATCATAAGGAGAATCATAATTAATAAAATTATTATTTTTTTTTCTATTTTCTTCTTTTAATAAAAAATTAATAAAATCATAAGCACCTTCTTTTTGACTTTCTTTAGGTAAAACTAATCCATCAAACCAAATATTAGTTCCTTCATTATTAAATGGATAATATTTTAAATTTTGATTTTGTTTCATTAAATATCTTGCATCACCTGAATAAGCTACAGCAATATCATAATATTCATTTTTCTCTATTTTCATTCTATCTAATAATTGATCGGTGATAAAAGATAGATTGATATTTTGTCTTTTTAAGTTTATTAACCATTCTTTAGCTTGTTGGATATCTTGTTCTGAATTTAGACTAATATCTTTATTGATAGCTTTTAATCCTATAAATATTCCTTCAAAAGCGTTATTATATAAAGCGATTTTATATTTAGGATTAATTATTAAATCTTTCCATTCAGATGATAATTTTCCTTCAGAAAATTTATCATCTCTATATAAAAGTCCTAAGTTTCCATAAAAATATGGAATAGTAAAATCTAATATTTTTGTATCTGTTATTTTTTCTTTCAAATTTTTAAAATTTTCATTTATTTCCGGTAAATTTAAAAATTTAGTAAAATCAATTTTTTCTAAATGATTATCTTTTAATTGTTCGATAGCGTATTCGCTTAAAATGGCGATATCATATTGATTACCAGCTTTAATTTTGTTAATTGCTAATTCATTAGATGAAAAAAAACTTTGTTTTATAATAAATTTATCTGATTGTTCATTATATTTTTTTATAATACTAGGGTCTATATATTCTCCCCAATTGAACAATAAGATAACCTTTTTATTATCTGGATTTTTATTTTTTATTTTGAAATAATAAAATAAACATAAAAATAAAATAGAAACAACAATAATAATAATAGAAAGTATTTTTTTTTTCATTTATGATTATGATCTTTTCCTAATTTTTATTAATTCGATTGTTATTTTGAATAAAACAACTAAAATTAAAATAGAAGATAAAGCATTAATAGTAGGATTAATCGTTCCTTTTAAACTATAAATATAAGCAGATATATTTTGATAATCGGAACCACCAGCAAAATAAGAAATAATAAAATCATCAAAAGATAATGCGAATGCAATACCAGCACTAGCTAACATAACATCTTTTAATTGAGGGAAAATTATTTTAATAAGAGTCTGAAAAGAGGTCGCTCCTAAATCATAAGCAGCTTCAATTAAATCTAATTCTAAAACGCAACATTTAGTATATACAGAAATTAAAACATAAGGAATGCTAAAAGAAATATGAGCTAATAACATTCTCCAAAAACTACTTTTTAAACCAATAAAACTAAATAAAACAAATAAAGATAAGGCGGTAATAATTTCAGGTATAATAATCGAAAATTGATTAATATTTAATATAAGTTGGCGCCATTTTTTTTTATAATTCATTAAAGAAATAGCCGCTAAAGTTCCTAAAATAGTAGAAATTATAGTGGATAAAATAGCAATTTTAAAAGTGATAAATATAGAAGATTTAATAGTTGAATCTTCTAAAATTTTTTGGTACCATTTAAAACCAAATTTATTAAAATGAACTAAGGAAGAAATTCTTCCTTCATTTTCATTAAAAGAAAAAATAATTAAAGAAATTATAGGTAAATAAATAAAAATAAGAATTAAAAATAAATATATAAAAGATAATTTTTTTTTATTTATTTTAAACATTAGATTTATTTTTTTTTTCAAATTGATTTGGCTTATAAAAAGTTAAAATATAAAGCATTAAAAATGTTAAATTAATAGCAATAGCGCAAGCGCTTTTAATATCACCAATTAAAAAAATTTTATTTTCAATTAATTCACTAATAACAGTAATAGTTGTCGGACCTAAATATTTAGGAACTACAAGATTAGTTGCAATTTGTAAAGAAACTAAAATAACTCCTGTAGTTAATCCTGGAAGAGATAAAGGAAAAATGATTTTTTTAAAAATTTGTGCTTCATTTGCTCCTAAATCTTTAGCCGAATTAATTAAATTATGATCTATTTTAGAAATACTAAGAAAAATAGGCAAAAACATATAAGGAAGGAATAAATAAACAAATCCGATTAACATGGCTGAATTAGTTTCTAATAAATTTATACCGAAAATTTTTCTTATTAAAAAAAAAATTTGCATCAAAGATTGAATTTTTAAAATCATATTAATCCATATTGTACCATTAATTAATAAGGTTAAAATAGATTGTATTGGCGTACTATATTTAGAAACTATATAAGCGAGAGGATAAGTTATTAAAAGGATAAAAAAAGTCGATATAATTGCTATTAATATAGACCGAAATAAAACATAAATAAAAACTTTTGTAGTATAAAAATCTTTATAATATTTCAAAGTAAAAGAGATGTTAAAAAGGCTATTTTTATTACTTTCTTGAATAGAATCTAAAAAAATAATAAAAATAGGAATTAAAATAAATAAAATAATAATAATAAAATAAGGCAAATATAAAAATTTATAAAATTTATTTTCTTTTTTATTTTGGATTTGAGAAAACATTTTAATTACAATACCTCCATAATATGTAAGTCTTCAGGATTGAAAAAAATACTTATTTGGCTATTTACTTCGACAAAATCAGTTGTATGTACAATGTAATTACGATATTTAGTTTTTATATTTACTTCCCAATGGACCCCTTTAAACGAAATATAATTAACAACTCCATCAAATAATCCTTTTTTTGGTGCAACAATATCAATATCTTCAGGACGGATAACAATATCTACTTTTTGATTTTTTATAAAACCAGAATCTACACATTTTAAATCTTTATCATCAAAAAAAACCAAAAAATCTTCTTTCATAATCCCCGAAATTAAATTAGATTCACCTATAAATTTGGCTATAAATTTATTAGCAGGTTCGTTATAAATATCTTGTGGTGTTCCTATTTGTTGAATTGCTCCTTGGTTAATAATAACTATTTTATCACTCATAGTTAAAGCTTCTTCTTGGTTATGAGTGACAAAAATAAAAGTAATTCCTGAATTTCTTTGTATTTCTTTTAATTCATATTGCATTTCTTGTCTTAATTTTAAATCTAATGCTGCTAAAGGTTCATCCAATAATAAAACTTTAGGTTTATTAATTAAAGCTCGCGCTATAGCCACTCTTTGTTGTTGACCTCCTGATAATTGACTAATATCTCTATTTCCTAATCCTGTTAAACCTACTAATTTTAAATAATGTAAAACTTTTTCTTTTATAAATAATTCTTTTTGTTTTGGTGATAAAAGTTTGTTTTTTAATTTATAAAATTCTTTATAAAAATTGTTTTCTATAATTGTTTTTTTTATTTTAAAATCTTTTTTGAATTTTTCGAATGAAGGATTTCGTTTTTTCCAAAAGAATCCAAAAAAAGAAAAAAAAGATTTTTTCTTTTTTTCAGAAATATTAGAATTTATTTGTTCAATTTTAATTTTATATTCTTGTTTTATTTTTTCTATTTGTTCTTTTTTTTCTTTTTTTAAATTTTTTATTTTTTGTTCATATTTTTCGTTTAAATTTTTAATTCTTAACCCGAAAGCAATATTTTCAAAAACATTCAAATGTGGAAATAAAGCGTATTTTTGAAAAACTGTATTAATTAATCTTTTATGAGGAGCAACATTTACAATACTTTCATTATTAAATAAAATATCTCCGTTACTCATATCTTCAAAACCACCAATAATTTTTAAAATGGTGGTTTTTCCGCAACCTGAAGGGCCTAATAAAGTTACAAATTCATTTTCTTTAATTTCTAAATTAATATCATTTAAAATAATTTGATTATTGATTACTTTTGTGATATTTTTTAATTCTATTAAGTTTGTCATTTCGTCCTTTCTTTACAAACAAACTAAATATTTTAAATAATTTATTTGTTATCGCTAGATAAAATAGCTAAAAAGGCTTTTTGAGGCAACATTACTTTTCCCAATGATTTCATTTTTTTCTTACCTTTTTTTTGTTTAGCTAATAATTTTTTTTTTCGAGTCACATCTCCACCGTAACATTTATCAATGACATTTTTACGCATAGATTTAATAGTTTCTCTTGTTATTACTTTTTTCCCTATAGCAGCCTGAATGACTATTTCAAACATTTGTTTAGGAATTAAATCTTTTAATTTTTGGCAAATTTTTTTCGATCTTTGATATGCAAAATTTTCATGACTAATAAAAGATAAAGAATCAACTATCTCTGAATTTAATAAAATATCTACTTTTTTTAATTTACTAGGATAATATTCATCTAATTGATAATCGAAAGAGGCATAACCTTGAGTAGAAGACTTTAGTTTATCAAAATAATTATAAATAGCCTCAGAAAGAGGTAATAAATATTTCAACATTACTCTATCATGATCTAAGTATTGAATATCTTGTAATTTTCCTCTTTTATTTTGAGAAATTTCCATTACTGTTCCGATATACATTTCAGGACAAGTTAAAAAAGCTTTGATGTAAGGTTCTTCAATACGTTCAATAGATTGATTATAAGGCCATTTGGCTAAATTATCGACAATAATTTTTTTATTATTGGCTTGATAAATATGTAAAACTACAGAGGGAGCTGTAATAATAACTTCGATTCCGAATTCTCTAACAATTCTTTCTTGAGTAATTTCCATGTGTAAAAGTCCTAAAAAACCAATTCTAAAACCGACACCTAACATCTTTGAACTTTCTTTTTCGTAGCTTAAAGAAGAGTCGTTTAATCTTAATTTTTGTAAAGCTTCTGTTAAATGTCCAAATTTTTTTAAATCCACAGGAAATAGACCACAAAAAACAACTGGATTAATACGACGATAACCAGGCAAAGCAGGCACTTGATGATTATGACTTAAAGTAATTGTATCTCCTACACGAACATCGTCAATATTTTTTATAAAAGCAGTTAAATAACCAACATCTCCTGCTGCTAAAAAATCTTTTTGGATTGGTTGCGGACGAAAAACACCTACTTCCATTACTTCGTAATAAGCTTGACTCGAAATAAAACGGATTTTATCTCCTTTTTTAATAATTCCATTAACAACACGAATAGAAGGAATTACTCCTTTATAAGAGTTAAAAATAGAATCAAAAATTAAAGCTTGTAATGGTTTTCGAGCATCTCCTTTAGGGTACGGAATATATTTAACAATATTATCTAAAATTTCTGGAACACCTGAGCCTGTTTTACCACTTGCAATAACCATTTTATCAGTATCTAAATTTAATTTTTCTTTAATTTCTTTTTTTGTTTTTTCAATATCTGCTGCTGGCAAATCAACTTTATTTAAAACAGGAATAATTGTTAAATTATTTTCTAAAGCTAAATAAACATTTGTCAAAGTTTGAGCTTGTATCCCTTGTGTAGCGTCAATTACCAAAAGGACTCCTTCACAAGCAGCTAAAGAGCGTGATACTTCATAATTAAAATCAATATGTCCAGGTGTATCAATTAAATTCATAATATATTCTTCGTTATTTTTATTTTTATAATGAATTTCTGCTGTATTTAATTTGATAGTAATCCCTTTTTCTCTTTCTAGATCCATAGAATCTAAAATTTGAGATTTCATATTTCTTTTTTGAATTGTATTCGTAATTTCTAAAATTCTATCAGCTAAAGTAGATTTACCATGATCTATATGTGCAATGATAGAAAAATTTCGAATTTTTTTTTTTTTTTGATTTATTTGTTCTAAATTCATACTCGAACCTATTAATGATAATTTTTAGAATATATATAATAATAAATAAAAAATTAATTTTTTTTCTTTTCGCTTATTTCTTTTATAAAAGATAAATAATTATTATAACGAATAGTAGAAATTAAACCTTCTTTACAAGCTTCTTTGACTTTACATTTTTTTTCATTAATATGTAAACAACTATAATTAAAAAAACATTGATCAGCAAAAATTAAAAAATCATCATAAAAATTTTTAACTTCTTCGATTTTAAAATTTAATAAATCTAATTTTGAAAATCCTGGAGTATCAGCAATATAACCTTCATGAAAAAAAAACAATTTAGAGTTTTTGGTAGTATGTTTTCCTCTATTTAAATATTTGGAAATTTCTTGAGTTTTAAGATTAAGAGAAGTTAAAGCGTTAATTAAAGTAGATTTTCCTACACCTGTTTGACCTGCTAAAATAGTTATTTCATTAGTGAAAAGATTATATAAAGGATGTAAATCAAATCTATTTTTACTATCTATATAGTGAATAGGGAAAAATTTTTTATAATAAGATATTTTCTCTCGGAATAAAATTAATTCAGATTCAGAAATTAAATCTATTTTAGTAAAAATTAAAATAATTTTTAATTTAAATTTTTTTAAAATTAACAAAAATTTATCTAATAATTTAAAATGAAATTTAGGTTCTACTAAAGAAAAAACTAAAAAAACTTGAGTGATATTACTTATATTAGGCCTATTTAATGAATTCGAACGTGGAAGAATACTATCAATAAAAAATTCATTATCTTTCTCCTCATATAAAACTAAATCGCCAATTTTGATTTTAGAATATTCTAAATCATTATTTGTTTCTTTTTTAAAATTATAATATTTTATTTTCCCTCTTACTTTAGCATTAATTTGTTTTTTTGTTTCTAAATCTATAAGTGCATATTCTTTTATTAAGAATTCAATTACAATACCTTTACGCAAATAAATACAACTCCATATTAATATATTTCTTCATTATCTTAATTTAATTCCATAAATTTCTTGCATTTTGTCTTCTATTTTTTTCATAATTTCATTAACAACTCCTTTAGATAAACTTTTATTTTTATCATTAAAAGTGAAACGAAAAGACAAAGAATATTCTTCCGTATTTAATCTATGATCTTCATAAAGATCTAATAATTCACATTTAATTAAAATATCTGATATTTCTTGTTTTAAAGTTTTAAAAATTTCTTCAAAAGAATATTTTTTAGAAATAAAAAAACTCAAATCTCTAATAATAGAAGGTAATTTACTTATTTCATTAAAAACAATATTTTTGGAATTTTCTAAAAATTCGTTTTCTAAAGCAATTTCTAAAAGAAAACTTTCTTTTAAATTATATAATTTTTGTACAGAAGGATGTATTTCTCCGATAAAACCAATTTTTTTATTTTTATATAAAATATTAGCTTGTTTACCAGGATGGAAACTTGAATATAAAGTGGTTTGTTGCAAATCAAATTTAATTCCTAATAATAAACTTATTTTATCTAAAATACCTTTTAAAACAAAAAAAGAACTTACTATATTAGGTTTAATCCAACCTAAAGAATTTAAATTACCACTCAAACCTATTGATAAATGTAATTTTTCTTCTTGATTATTATAAACCTTTGCTGTTTCAAAAAAAAGATTATCATAATTATTATGTTTCTGATTATAACTTAAAACTTCGATCATACTACCACTTAAATGTTGTCTTAAAATAGTATTTTCATGAGAAATTGGTTTTGCAACTTGTATATAATCTTGTTGATCGGAAAATAATTTTAAATTTTTTAAATTTACTAAACTATAAGTAATTATTTCATATAAACCTAAATTGGTCAATAAATCTTTTAATTTATATAATGTTTCTTGTTTCTTATTTCTTAAAGAAATTTTATTTTTTTTTAATGATGGTAATTTTAATTTATTAATTCCGTATATTCTAATTATATCAGAACACACATCTTCAGGAATCACAACATCATGTCTTCTAAAAGGAGGTTTTAATTTAAAAATATCATTTTTAAGTATTTCTACTTCATAATCTAATTTTTTTAAACAATTTTCTATCTCTTCAGAAGAAAAAACAGAACCTATTTTTTCTTCGACAAATTTTAAAGATAATAAAATTTCTGGTTTTTTATTGTTTTTAATTTTTTGGGATAAAATATTCGAAATTTGACATTCTTCGTTTAATGGTTTTAAAAGAAAATCAAATCTATTTAAAGCTTCTTTTACCAAAGATGAATCGATTCCTCTTGTCCAACGTATTTTTTTTTCATTTTCTAAATTTATTTTTTTAGAATTTTTCAAAATATAAGAAGGAGCTAAATAAGATGTAGTTATAATAATTTCATTGGTATCTTTATTAATATTATTTGAATAAGAATTGACAATTCCTAGAATAGATAAAATATTTTGACCACTAGCTACAACTACATCTTCTTTACTTAAAAAAATTTTTTTTTCTGAATCGATTTGAATAAATTCCTTTTCCGAAGAATTTCTTATTTCGATTTTTTTTTCTTTGAAATTAGAAACATCAAAAACGTCTAAAGGAATACCATACTCTAATAAAACTAAATTTGTAATATCTACAATATTATTGACAGGAATTATATTATGATTTAATAAAAGACTTCTTAACCATAAAGGAGATTTTTTAACTTTTATATTTTTAATATAAAGTAGATTATATTCCCAACAATTTTTATTTATAATTTGTATTTGAAAAGGATTTTCTTCTTTTTTTGTTTTTTTTGTTAAAGAAATAGGATAATCCAATCGATTAATACTGTTTAAACTTTTTAAATCTTCAGCAAAACCTATATAAGATAAAAGATCACCTCTGTCCGAAGTAATATTTAATTTTAATAAAAATCCTTTTAGGTTTAAATATTCTAAAGCATTTTCACCAACAGGAGCATCATTTTCTAAAATTAAAATTCCTTTTTTTTCTTCTTCGCTTAAAATATTAGGATCTAATCCTAATTCTTGCGCAGAACAAATCATTCCAGAAGATTTATGTCCGAAAATATCTTTTTCTTCGATATGAAGTTTTATTGATTTTAGATAAGCCCCGATCAAAGCAACTACTACTTTTTTATCTTTTTCAAGATTTGAAGCTCCACAAATAATTGTTAAATGATTATCTTTAATATCTACTGTTACGACATGAAGTTTTTCCGAATTAGGAACTTTTTTAAATTCAATAATTTTTCCTATAATCAAAAAATCATTAGGTTCTAATATTTCGCATTTATCTATTTCGGTAATATGATTATTGATTAAAAATTGTAATTCGTTTAAACTGTAATCATTTAGAGAAAGATATTTTTTTAAAATTTTTTCATGAATTATCATTATTTTTTATATCCTTTAAAATTAAATAATTTAATTTATTTTATTAAAAAGTTTAAACAAATTGATTTAAAAAACGAATATCGTTATTGTAAAAATGTCTAATATTTTTTATATTTTTTTTTAACATTGTGATTCTTTCGATTCCCATACCAAAGGCTAAACCAGTATATTTTTTATTATCAAAACCTACATTATCTAATACTTGGGGATGAATTAATCCAGCTCCTAATATTTCTAAATAAACTTTCTTTTTGTTTGCCCCTTCCATTACTAAATCTACTTCAAAACTTGGTTTAGTAAAAGGAAAATAAGAAGGACGAAGTCTTATTTTTTGTTCTTCTCCAAAAATATGTTTAACAAAAGATGTAATAATTTCTACTAAATCTGTTAAACTAACTTTAAAATCAACATAAAAACCATCTAATTGAGTAAATTGATGACTATGAGTATCATCGTCTTTATCTCTTCTATATACTTTTCCAGAAGAAATAATTTTCAAAGATTTATTACGTTGTTTTAACATAGTTTTAATTTGAATAGGAGAAGTATGAGTTCTTAAAAGATTTTCTGGATTATTTTTTAAATAAAAAGAATCTTGCATATCTCTTGAAGGATGATTTTTACTCATATTTAACATTTCGAAATTGTATAAATCAGTTTCTATTTCTGTCCCTTCATGAATAGAGTATCCCAAATTTAAGAAAAAAAATTCTATTTCTTTAATCATTTGATTTAAAGGATGCATACACCCTTGCGGAAATTGAAAAGAAGGCAAAGTAACATCTATTTTTTCTTTTGTTAACTTTTCATTTAAAATTTTATTTTCTAATAAAGTTTTTTTTTCTTTAAATAAATTGATGTTTTTTTGTTTAGAAATAAAAATAACTTTTTTCAATTCTTTTTGAATTTCTGGATTGTAATTATTAATTTCTTTTAAAATATCTAAAAAGAAACCTTTTTTTCCTAGATATTTTGTTTCCAATTCTAATAATTTTTTTATTTCGTTAATGTTTTGCAATTCTTTAATTATTTTATTTTCTACTTCAGTCAATATTTTTTTTAATTCGAAAATATTTTGATACATAAAATTTATTTCCCCTTTTTATTTATTAATTAAAAAAACTCTAGGATTTTTTTAAAGAAAAAAATATTTTTTTAATAAAAATATAAATTTAAATATATAAATATACTATATATAATAATAACAAAATAAAAAATATATTTTTTGTTTTTTCATTAAAATTTATTTAGAAAATATTTTTATTTATTAATATTTAAATTTTCTTATAAAATAATTTTATATTTTTTTTGTAAAACCTTAAATTAATATAATATTTTTATTATATTATTATATGAAAATGAGCGGCCAAGAGACCTAAATATTATGTTATCTAAATAATATCCAGTATATTCTGAGACCTCAATAGTCATAAAAGTAGCTTGACCATTTGATATAAAGTAAGTATGTGGGGATAAATGTGGTGTTCTGAAAATTTATAGACGTTTTTTTGTTTTTTAAAAACTCTTTAAAACTAACTATTAAGTTAATCTTTTTTTTAATAAATTATAAAAAGTTAAACAATTACGTTTTAAAATTAAAAAAACAATATTTACTTTTTTTAATATAAATATTTTTAAAAATTTGCAAAAAAATAATTAAAAACATTAGTAAATTAATTTTACTTAAAATTAAACTTGTTTTTTTTTGTGATTTAATTATAATTATATTTAAATAATAATTTTATTAAAAGAGATTATTGTTTAAAAAAAGAAAAAATAGGATAGATTTTTGTATTTATTAATGGTATATAATAATTTTTTAACGTTATAATAAATTTTAATTTTATAACTTTATAATAAAATAGATTATAATTATGTTCGACTTTATTATATTTTATTAGATAAATATCAAAATTTTCCAAATATTAGGAAGAAAGAGGTATATTTTGTTTAATTTAAAAGTTTTTTGTCAAAAATATTTTATTCATATTATTGTTGTTTTAGTAGTTTGTATCTTAGGAATTGCTTGTTATTTGAAACTACGTAAACCAGTTATACCAAATTCTCCACAGTCTAATCCGAATATGAACGAACCCAGTCTTTCAAATGATAATAATAATTTTATTTACTCGATTCCTAATGAAATAGGTCAAATTTTTCCAAATGAAACTAATAGTGCGGGGGGATGCTTTGATCAATATATGGACGGTCAAGAAGCTCTTATTCAATTTCCTTTAACATCACCTTTTTTTCAAGAAGTTGTAGATGAAAATAAATTTAAAAATTTTAGTTCAGAACAACAAAAAGAACTTGTGAGTTTGAATCAACATCAAATTCCTCGCACTTTTAAATTCAACTTAATTGAAAAGATTTTGCACCCATCTATTGATAATAATACAATTTTAAATAATTCTTTAGAAATTAAAGATAAAAAATTTACTTTTAAATTAAAAAATAATGCTATTTTCGAAAATAATGAACCCATTGACGCAAAAATTATTAAATATACTTTAGAAAAATACTGTAATTTATCGAATTTTAAAGATATTTTAAATTTGACAGATAATGATTATATATCAATCGATTCTAATAATCCTTGTGTATTTACTTTAAATTTTAAAACTGAAACAAGTTTATTAGAAGTAATTAAAAAAATTAATAAAATTTATTTATTAGAACCAACTTCTTTTGAAAAATCTATTATAGAAAATCAAACTCAATATGGCACTAAAGATCATCCTTTTATATCTTATGGACCTTATAAAATCAAAGAAGGATATAATAGCAACAAATGGATTTTAGAAAAATCAACTTCTTATTTTGATAAATCACAAGAAGCCGTACCTTATAACCATATAGAAATTTTAATTGAACATAATAACGGATGTGAAGATCACGAAAAAGAATTATTTTTAGATAAAAAAATTAGTTATTGTGCAATTGAAGCTAATCAAAAAGACGAACGATTCAAAGAACATTATAATAAATCATTGTTTTGCAAACCCGATTTATATTCTTTTATATTGAAGTTATCTAATGGTGGTAGAGTAGAAAATATGGATTTAAGAAAAGCTTTATTTTATGGAATTGACAGAAAAAAATTATCAAGTTTTCTTCCAAATGTTTTCCCTTCTTTGAATTATATGAGCGATAATTATTGTTATCCTAAGTTATCTTCTGTAAAAACATATAATTTGACTAATGAACACGAAACAAATATCAATGATAAATTACAACAAGATTTAAATGAATTACCTGATGGAAACCCATTAAAAAACCAAATTACAATACAAAAATTAAAAGATAATTATGGTTATAATAAAGATTTAGCGCGTTATTTTTTTCAAAAGTATATTACTGATACTAATTCTGATGGGGTTGTTACTTTGACTTTAAGTAATAGAGAAGGTATGTTTACTAGCGAAGCATTTATTGACGAATTTAAAAAACAATTGGAAGAATGTTTATCAATTGCGTCAGATAAAAAAATAATTATTGATTATAGATTAAATGATACAAAAACTGATCTAAATATTTTTGTTTCCGGAATGAGTCCTGAATGTTTTATTTTCCCTTCAAGAACACCAAATACTTTAACAAAAGAAGAAAAAGAACACATTCATGATGAATTAGAACCACAAGCTTATAAGCAATTATTCATGATTCCTTTATGTTCTCAAAGACAAATACGTTTTTTACATAATCCTGAAGAAAATTTTAAAAAATATTTTATTATTTTCGGTTTTAGAAATCAACCTTTAGATTATTGGAACCCAGAAAACATAAGTTAATTTATAGGAAAAGAAAATAAATATGAAAATTTTTAAAAAACATAATAAAAAAACAATTGTTGTAATTGTTGTAATTCTTCTAATAATATTTAGTTTTTTGTTTCAATTACTTAAAATAGGTCAATTTAACCCAGAAGGCCAACCAATTACTGAAAGCCAAATGCTCAGTAAATTATCTCGTTCAGATATTAGTGAAAGTGTTAAATACAGCACTTATTATACTATGTTTATGAAAGATAAGCCTTTTTCTATTAGAAAAGTATATAAAATAGAATTAAAAACTAAAAATAACGAGATATTTAAAAGCGAAATTATTCGAAACAATAGCAATAGCGATAAAGAAATGAGTTTTGAATTATTATCAAGAGATAAAGTTTGTTATCAATTTGAAATAAATTTTTTTAGTTGGTTTTTAAGTTTATTTGATACTTCAATTAGATATGTTCAACTTTTATCGAGTTTAATTTTTACTATTTATATTTTTATGGCTATTAGACGTGAATCTGGAAATTTACAAAAAAACCCGTTAGTATCTTCGAAACAAAAATCTATTTTTACTTTCAAAGATGTTGCTGGCAACGAAGAAGAAAAAGAAGAAATGAAAGAATTAATTGATTTCTTAAAAAATCCTCGAAAATATGTTACCATCGGGGCTTCTATTCCTAAAGGTGTTTTATTAGAAGGCCCTCCTGGGACTGGTAAAACTCTTCTTGCAAAAGCTTTAGCTGGAGAAGCTGGAACTCCTTTTTACGCTGTAACTGGTTCGGAATTTATGGATAGGTATTTCGGTGTAGGAGCTTCGCGAGTTAAAAAATTATTCCAAGAAATTAGAAACAATGCTCCTTGCGTTTTATTTATTGATGAAATAGATACAGTGGGTAAACAAAGAGGATCGATAGCGAATGATGATGGAAGTACTATTAACCAACTTCTTACTGAAATGGACGGATTTAAAAAATCCGAAGGTATTATTATTGTAGCTGCAACCAATAGAGCTGATATCTTAGATCCAGCTTTAATAAGACCAGGTAGATTCGACCGTCATTTTATTGTAGGTCTTCCTGATATCAAAGCACGTGAAGCTATTTTAAAAGTTCATGCTCGTAATAAAAATATTTCATCTGATATTAATTTTCATCAATTAGCCAAACAAACTCCAGGAATGAGCGGAGCTCAATTAGGAGCTATTTTAAATGAAGCTTCTATTTTAACAGTAAGAAATCAAAAAGAAATGATTACAATGGAAGAATTAGAAGAAGCGATTGATCGTGTTTTGATGGGC
>NZ_JAHRHX020000106.1:0-1382 GCF_020312115.2 Candidatus Phytoplasma sp. AldY-WA1 | reverse complement strand
ATAAAATTCCTTATCAAATAGTTATAGGCGATCAAGAAATCAAAAATAATTTGTTAACTTTTAGAAAATATCAAAGTAACAAACAAGAAACATTGTTTGTTGATGATTTTATTCAAATGTTAAATAAAATTATTATAGAAAAAAAATAAATTTCTCAATTATAAAAATTTTTTTTATTTTATTAAATTGATAAAATTATTTTTTTAAAAAAATACGCTTTAATTAAGTGATTTTGTAATTTAAATTGTTTTATTTATTTAATTTTTTATTATTTATTATTTTGATCAAAATAATAAAAAAAATATTTAAAGGAAAATATTTTATGCGTATTGAAACAGTTAGAATATTCCAAAAAAATCATAAAATAACTTATGATACATGGTTAAAAATTTTTAATGATATTCGTTATACTCCTTCTTCTTTTAATTTACAACCTTGGCGTTTTTTTGTTTTTGAAAGTGAAGAAAATAAAAAAAAATTAAAAAAAGTTCTTCAAGGTAATTCGGTTCAATTAGAAACTAGTTCTGCTATAGTTTTAGTATGTGGAAATTTAAATAAAAAAAATTCAGGAGAATATATTTATAGTCAAAAAGTATTAAATGGAGAAATAACTAACGAAAATAAAGAACTTATAATGAATAAAATAAAGCATTATTTTGATAATATAAGTTTTCATCGATTACAAAATGAAATTTTTTTAGAAGGTGGAATTATTTCTCTTAATTTTGTTTTGACTCTTCAAAATTTTGGATATAATTCTTGTTTTATGGGTGGATGTGATTTTAAAAAAATAAACACTCTTTTTAATATTCCTGATTTTTATACTCCTATGATTTTGATTGCTGTGGGAAAAGCCGAAAAAGATGTTATAAAAAATAAAAAAGCTTTTAAATTAAATCCTAAAGAATTTGTTTCTTTTTTATAAGAAAAAATACATAATAGAGAGTATATATTTTTTTATTCTTAATTTTTTTAACTTGATATATAAATAAAAAACCGCTAATTAAGCGGTTTTTTTTATAAAATCATTATCTATTATTTAAAATATCAATCGGTTTTTTTGTAGACCATTTATAAATAATAAAAGATGTAAAAAAAATTGTTAAAAAGAAAATAAAACTAAAATTTAAAAGAATAAAATATAAAACTCTTAAAATAGGGTTCCAAAACAAAAAAGGATAACGTATATTTCTCCAAAAATTAATAAAATAATTAGAATTATTTTTGTCTAATAACGCTTCTTCAAATTCTTCTTTATTAAGTTTTGTATATTCATCAATTTGATCCATATGGTCGGCAAAATGATTCTTTATATCTTTGCCTTCTATCGGTTGTATAGTACAAGAACTAAATACCAAAGGAGATGCAAATAATGTTAAAAC
>NZ_JAHRHX020000053.1:0-4164 GCF_020312115.2 Candidatus Phytoplasma sp. AldY-WA1 | reverse complement strand
TAATTCAATTTGCTGATTTAGAAGAATGTAAACGAGAATGGTTGCAAACGCAACAACCATTAAAACGACATGATATTTATATCATGTCAAAAGACGAAATTCCACAATATATGAAATTATATAATATTGATGTTAAATTTGTATCTAATACACCATCATATAATATGTACGACTACAATATAATGAATTGGTATTTAAAAGATCCAGAACCTGGATTATTAGGAGTCTATTTCACATCTCGACCTAATCCATTTAAATCGACATATCCAAATAGTGATTATAAATACACTCTCAACGATTTATTAAAATACGAATTAGAAATTTCGGACGCATACGTTTTTTGGAATGCAAATGAAACTAATTTAAATTTACCTATTATTCATCATATTGTAAAAATTTATACCGATCAAAACAATAATACATACAAAGAAAATTTAATTCAAAAAGATTTATTTGATAACAAAATTACTAACAATAGAATACATGTTGATTTAAATTGTTATAATTCGACAACAAATACAGGATTATCTGTTCCGTTCGATTCTAATGGAGCATATTTTAACTATGAAAGAGTTGAAGCTGTTTATTTTGACGGTGGATTTCGTCTCGAAAATCCTAATATAAATTTTAATAATTTAAAACAACTTGCAAATGGTGCTAAAAATATTCATGTTTATAGTTTTAATCTTATTAGCAAAGAAAAAGAATATATACATTATGAAGATTTAGACGATCCATACACTTCAATTAGAAATTGGAAAAAAGGAAACGGATTATTTAACGATCCAAAAGTAGTAAAAAAATCCGATTATAATTGGGAAATAATAGGAGATAATTTTATTTTAACACACACTGTCGAAACCGAAGATAAAATTTATTATATAAAATTCACTTCCAATTATAACGAAAAATTAATACAATGGAAAAACCAATGTGATATTAAACCAGGACGTGTTTATACAGCAAAAGAAATACGAGATAGATTTGGTCGCTCTAGTAGAACTATTTATGATGAACATGGCAGATCAATAAATTATCGTTATGTTGAAGGAACGTTTATTGACGACTGGTATATTGATGGCAGTGAATGTATTGGTTCTAATAATCATTTTAATTCTTATTTAGATAGATTACAAACACCGACACCACCAATTAAAGTAAATAATAATTCTATAAATAAACCAATTAAAGAAGATTCGACTTTTTTGAATAAAGCAATAGCAATTTCAAGATATGCAAATCCAATAACTCTTGTACTTCCTGATGAAGCATTTAAATTAGAAAATGAGAAAATAGGAACGTCATCAATTAATAATGGAACTCTAATATTCAAACAACAAGAATTAAACGACGAAAAAATAGTTAGACCAATATCAGAAAATTTCAAAGTCAAAAAAATAAATAAAAAAGTAAAAATATATAAATAATCATAAAAATTCAAAGTTCTCAATTCGAGAACTTTTTTATTTTATCAAAGAAAGGAACAAAAAAAACATGAAAAATTACCAAACAAACTGGTTAACTGAAATTTCAAAATTTATCATATTTCGCATTTTTATTTTATTACCATTCTACCTAATTTATCTTTTATTCAAAATTTATGTTTTTTCATTAAAACTAAGTATTAACCGACTTCAAAAAGGAATCATGAAACAATTTTATCAATATTTAGTAGACATGAAGTACAAAAAAAATGTGGAAACTGATTGAAAATTTATTAACTTATCTAAATCAAAAACTTAGTGATGTTAGTAAATATTTTTTTAACTACCATAATCAATGGTTGAACTTAGTTTTATTATTTATCATTTTACTGTTTTTGCCACATATACTTTACGGTATTGATTTCATTTTAAAATGCGTATTTTATATTGGTAAAACAATTCATCTAATTATTAATTATTATTTGTTTCAAAAAAATAATCGAATTTTAATAATAACAATAATAATAATTTTATTCGTAAAAAGAACCATTTTTGGTTCTTTTTTTTATATCTAAATTCACAAAGAAAGGAGAAAAAATATGCATGATATAATAATAGAATTTTTCAATGACAAATTTACACAACAAGAAGAAGAATTTATTTCAAAAATTGTTAAAGCTTTTGATTGTTTCGAAAATTCTACGTTTTTTCATTCACAAATTTTAGAAGCTGAAAAATCAAAAGATGATGGTGAAGTTGGTAAATTAATTGAATCAACTTTTAAATATGAATTTTTCAAACAAAATCCAGATTATGACAAAAATTTATCATCCGAACCATTTTTAAAGTTTTTTTTACCAAAAACTGATCTAAAATATCATGATAACAATTTACAAATAAAAACCGCTACTTTTAGTCAATTTTTTAACAATCAACCAATTAATTTTATTAGCGAAAAAATTGATTCAAATCAAGAAGAATATAAATCTTTTTTCGAAAGACGTACAACGTTAACATTATTTTTTATTTATGAAATTGATAAAAAAAATAATTCTTTTAATTTTCAATTCTTTTTTTTGACAAAGTCTAAATTGATGAATATTTTTTTGAAAAAACCTGAAAAAAGTGAAAAGATTTCACTTTATCATTATACCACAATTATTATTAATTTTTTAACACCGACAACTGATAAATTAAAAGAAATGATTCATAAAGATAAAAAAATTATCAAAATTCCAATTAATAATACAAAAAAACATATTTATCAAAATGAACTAAAAACTAATTTAAATCTTAAATATTTAAAAACAATTCAAGAAATTTTAGAAAATAATAATTTTCAAAACGATTTTTTTGAAAAAAATAAATATTCATCCGACACAATACATTCTGGTGAAAATGGATATTTAATTGAAACATTATTAGCAAAATATTTACATGAAAATAAAAATATTAAAAAATTATTATTAAATCAATCGGATATTAAAAACATAACCGATATTCCTGTAGATTTTATAATTGACAATAATTTTTTCCAATTAAAAACAATTGATTTAGATCAAAAAGATAAAATATTAAATTTTAAATTATTTCCAGTTAATTTTTTTGAAAATGATTCACTTGAAGAAAAAATTAATATTTACAATTCAAAGGTTTGTAATACGTTGATTTTAGCTTACTCTAAAAAAAATGAAGAAATTATTTCTTATTTTTTAACTTATGATAATTTATTAATTAAAAATCTTAATCAATGTAAAAAACAAAAGAAATCAAAAAAAAAAACAATAAAATTAAATTGTAATATTTTGCCAGGAATTACTTGCTATTATAGCAAAAACCAAAAAATATTTATTAATATGTCTAAAGACACCGAAATAATCAAACAGTATTCACTTTCAAATCAAATAGAGAAACTAAATTCAAACAGCTAATTTTATAAAAAAAATACTGAATTTTTAAAAAAACAAATCCAAACTAACAATTATTAACAATTAAAAAGATTCATTCTATATGAATCTTTTTTTTATACCAAAATTAAACTAAAAGGAGAAAAAATATGTCATTCATTGTCATTGAAGGACTCGATGGAAGTGGCAAGACCACTTTTATCAAAGCATTTCAAAAAATTTTAACTAAGAATAAATTAAATTTTAAACAATATCAAGGATTAGGTAGTAGTCAATTAGGACACGAAATTAGAAAAATATTTTTACAATCGGACTTAATTCATCAAGATACTAGATTTTTTTTAAGCATCGCCAATATGGCACAAACTTTTGAAGAACTCATCAAACCAGACTTAATTAACAAAGAAATTGTCATTTTAGATCGTTGGTTAGCATCAACTTACGCATATCAACTATATCCATTTCACGAACAAACTGTCATTTTAGAATCAATTTTTAAGACTGTATTGACTCAATTATTCATTCCATGTGATTTACTAGTTTATTTAGACATTGATCCTAAAATCGGAATTGAACGCAAAAAGAAACAAGCACATCATAAACTCGATGTCATCGAACAAAAACCGTTATCATATTTCAATCAAGTAAAAGACGGATATTACGATTATCTCAGTCGTATTCATCAAGGTTCGACATTAATTTTATCAAGCAACGATCCAGTTGACAACAACGTTATGAAAGTTTTTAATTTATTAAGAAAGAAGGATTTATTATGAAAAAATTTATCAAACAATCAAAAAACGGAACAATTCACACTTATTATGCTAATGGAA
>NZ_JAHRHX020000105.1:0-1404 GCF_020312115.2 Candidatus Phytoplasma sp. AldY-WA1 | reverse complement strand
CTGGATATTCAATTTCAAGTTGATTAATTATTTGTTTTAAGTCTATATCATAATTTTTAGGAACAGATTTTTGTTTTTCCCAACGTTTGATAGTACCTTTGTGAACTTGGAGAAAATTTAAAACAAAATCTAAACCTTTGAATTCTTTGATACTTAAAAATGCATCAAAAGAAGTTGCATTTTTCATTTTTGCACCCACTTTCTTCTTGATTATTATATCATAATTTATCGCACTGTTATAATTTTTTGTAAATAAATTCATTTTTAATACCGAAAAGACTAGTTTAAAACAACTAGTCTTTTTTTTGCTTTTAGTAAAAAGGAGTATTAAAAATGAACGAAATTGACAAAAGCAAATTAGATGATTTTGACAAAGGTGAAATGACTGAAAATGACAAAGACGTATTAGAAATTTTAAAAACAAAAATCTTAAAAACTAACAAATTTAAAAAAAGCATATTAGAATTTGAATCATGCTATTTTAATCTTTTTAAAGAATTTAATGTTTTTTTATTAGAAAATGAAGTTGACGATGAAGAAATAAAAAAAGAAATTGAAGATTTAATTAAAAAAATTAAAAATCTTTTATTTTATGAAATAATTAATTATAAATTTCCATTTTCATTAGAAAAAGAAGACTTGTTATTAATAACTTATCAACTTTTAACAGAAAAAAAGGAAAAAATTAAATTAGAAATTCAAAAACTTAGAAAATCAGACATTATTACTATTAAATGTTTTATAAAAACATTAATTCGAAATCATTTTAAAAATTTATCAAGAAATCGAAATCGTCATGAAATAGGATTTATTGATATCGAAGATTCTAATCTTACAGATTCAAACGAAAAAATTGACGCATTAAACAATCTAACAATACATAAAAAAAACGAAACTAAATTCGGAGACGAACTTTATCGTCAAGAATGTGAAACGAATTTATTAAATAACATCGTTAATCATGAATTGACAAAAGCGGAATTAAAAATTTTTCAAACTGTTTATCAAGTAGAAAATAATTTTAAAGAAGTAAAACAATTCAATCCTTTAACAAATGAAGAAGTTGCTAACGAATTGAATACAACAAAAACTTTTATTGAAAAAGAAAAGAAAACAATTCATAAAAAAATAAAATCTGCTAAACAAAAACGTCGATTAGTTGATTTATTAACAATCACGAAAATCACAAATAAAGATTTCTTAAAAACATTAAAATGTTGTCAATTAAAAGAAAATCAACCACAAATAACGTATTTTTCAGATGATGAAAATACACTTTATTACAGTGAATTTGATAAAAAATTAGTTTTTCAATTAATTGAAAAAAAAGATAATCAATATAAATTAAGTAAATTATATTTTGATGAAATCGATTGTATTGAAAAAGAAAAGAAAATTAAATAA
>NZ_JAHRHX020000018.1:0-18031 GCF_020312115.2 Candidatus Phytoplasma sp. AldY-WA1 | reverse complement strand
CTCTTGGTCGCCCATTTGTTCTTCTTTAATATTTTCTTGTTTTAATTCGTCTTTAGCGATAACAAAAGCTGTTTCTTTAATTAAGTCTATTTCTTGATTAGATATTTTTTGATTCAATACATTATCTATTAATATATATTTATTTATATTATCAGATATTTTTTTCTTTAAATTATTTTCTAAATTTTTAATATTCTTTTCAATTTCTTCGTTAAGCAAATTAATTATTTTTTCTAATTCTAAATCATTATAAAATAATTCTTTTTTTGTTTTTTCTTCTAATAAATTTATTATTTTATCTTTTTCTAAATTACAATTAATATTTAATTGTTTTAATATTGTTTTCCAATATTTATCGAAAAGTTTTTTATTAACTTGTTTTTCTGTTTTATAAATTTGATTTTGAATATCTTTTAAAGAATATTTGCTTTGTATTACAAAATAATCATAAACATTTTGATTTATTTGTTTTTTAATTTTATCTATTTCTAAATAATTAAATATTTTTGTATTAAAAGTTATCGAATTTATTAAATTTGCAATTTTTTCTTGTAAATTGTTTTCTTTATTTTTTATTAATTTGTTTTTAATATTAGAAAAAATTTCATTTTTGATTTCTTTTAAAAATAAAAAATTATTTTTTTGAAATATTTTGTTTATTTGTTTTGTAATATCTCTTTTTAATTCGAAAGAATCTTCTAAAATAATTAGTTCATTTTGTCTAATAATTTCATCATAAATATTATTAGTTAATTGTTCTTTAATTTCTTCAATATACTTTAATATTATTTTTTCGAATTCTAATTCATTATTTTTTGTTACTTGAGATATTTCTAATAATTTATTTTTTAAATTTTCATCTGATTTTAAAAAATTAAATTCATTTGTATATTTTTGCATTAAACCTTCTATTTTCATTTTATTATGTTTAATTTTTTCAATATTCCAAATAAAATAAATTTGTGTTACTTTTGCTTCGATTGCTACATTTAAAATTGATTCTAAATTAGAAGTTTTTTTAATTTCTTTTATTTCTTTGCTTTCGGTTCCTTCTTTAAAATAAAATCCTAATAATTCTTCAGGAAAAGGATTATCCGAAGAATAAAATTTTTTTATTCTTTCTAAATTATTTGAATCAACTTCAAATTCTACTGTTTTTTCTTGAGAATTTTGATTATAAACTAATTTTTTATTTAATATATAATTGTTTTTAATTAATTGAAAATATTTTTTTTCTTCATCAGTAAAATCACTATCAACAAAAAGATGTTGTATCGGAGTATTTTTGTATTCTTGGATTGTATATAATTGTTCTGGGGAAGGTTTTATATGATCATGTTCTTGCCAATTAATAACATTTTGTTTATTTATCAATCTATCTATTACTAATTGCAAATCTATTGGTAAAATATTCAAATGTTTATGTTCGTAAAACGCAACATTTATTGATTGTTCAAACAATTCTATCATTTTTCTAGGTGTTCTTAATTCGTCTAATCTTGAATCAATTATTTGTTTTGATATTTTATCTAAATATTGATAAGTTCTTATATCTAAATTATATTTTTTAGAAATTTGTTTTAAAAAAATATTTATATTTTCTTCATTCCAAAAATCAATTTTTATTAATTTATTAAATCTGCTTAAAATAGAATTATCAATATCGTCTTTAAAATTGGTCGTTGCTATAACAAAAACTGGTTTTGTTTCGTCTGTATAAATACCATCTATTTGAGATAAAAAAGAAATAACAACGTTTCCATGATCGGAATTTAAACCGTCACCGTTACGTTTTTTAAATGCTGTTTCACATTCATCTATTAAAATAATACTCGGCGAGTGTTTTCTAGCTTCATCAAAAATATTTTTGACCAATCTTGGAGATTCACCAACATATGTTTTAGAAAAATCAGAAGATGTTATAGAAAAAAAAGGTAATCCAGATTCTTTAGCAAAAGCTTTAGCTAAATAAGTTTTCCCTGTTCCAGGCGGACCATATAATAAAATACCTTTAGGGGGTTGGCTATTACCCATAATTTTATATTCTTTTATATCATCAGTGAATTGAATTAAACTTTCTTTTAATTGTTTTGTAGCTTCTTTGTTTCCTATAACGTCTTTAAAAGTCGGGAATTTATCTGTTTTTTTAAAAAAAATTTTTGCATTTTCAGATTCATCTTTTTTTTTTATTTCTTGTTCTTGTCTCATTTTTTGAAAAAAATCCAAAACTTCTCTATTCATTGTCTTCATATGAGACATAGCTTCTATAAGTAAATAATTAAACATATTATTATTTTGTAAAGATATTTCTATTTTTTCTCTATATTTATCTAATTTTGTTTTTAAATTTTCTAAAGAGTTTATTTGTTTTTTGATATCTTTTTGTAATTTGTTTTTTTCATTTTGATTTAAAATTTGATTTTGTTTAATTTGTTCTTCTTGTATTTCTAAATTTGTTTGTAAATTATTAATTTTTTTATTAGATGATTCAATAAATTCTTCTTTTTGAGACATTTGTTCTTTTAAATTTTTTATTTGTTTTCTCATTTGATTAATATCTTCACTTAACAATCTTTGAGTTTCTTGAGATAAAAATTTATTTTCTATTAATTCTTTAGTTTTCGAATTTATATCTTGTTCTAAATTTTCTATTTTTTTAGATAAATTTTCTATACTAGATTCTTTTTGTTCAATATCTTTTTCTAAAATGAAAATTTGTTTTTGTTTATTATTAATAATATCTGTTTGTTCTTCAACTGTTTGTTTTAATTTATCAATATTTTTATAAGCGATATCCAAATCATTTTCTAGTATATCTAAATATTTTGTTTGTTTTTTTATATCATTTTTTAATTCGTTTTTTTCTTCTTCGTTTAAATTTTTAATAAAAATAATCTCATCTTTTTGTTCTTGCAATTGATTTCTCAAAATATTAATTTCTTCTTGTGCTTGAATTAAAAAATTTTCTTTAGAATATAATTGGCTTTTTAAATCTAAAATTAATTTTTCTTTTTCATTAATTTGATTTTGTAATTTTTGTTTTTCTTGTGTCGATAAAAGTTTATTTTCTTCGAGTTGTTCTTTTTTATTTTTAATTTCTTGTTCGACTTTTATAATTTGATCGTTTAAAGAATTTATAATATTTTCTTTTATTTTAATATTCTGTTCTAAATTTTCAATTTTATTTTGTTTTTGTTCGATAATATTTTTTTGTTCTTCGATAGTTTGTCTTAATTCAGTTATTGTACTTTGTGCAATATCTAAATTATTTTTTATTTTTTTTAATTGTTTTTTGTTATCTTCTATATCATCTTGTAATTTTTGTTTTTCTAATGAATTTAAATTTTGCATTTCGCTGATTTCGTTATTTTTTTCTTCTAATTGTTGAAAAAGATTTGTAATTTGTTCTTTATTACTTTCTAAAACGAATTCTTTTAAAATTAATTTATCTCTTAATTCACTAATATCTTTTTTAAGTGATGAAATTTCTATATTTGATATTTTTTGTTGATTTTCGGATAATAACTTATTTTTTTTTATTTTATTTTCTAGATTTTCAGTTATTTTTTTAATTTCTTCCTTTAAATCAAAAATTTGTTTATTATTATTTTCAACGACTATCTCCAACGTTTTAATCTTTTCGTTTTTATTTTTAATTATTTTTTGTTGTTCTTCTTGAGTTTCAGCTAATCTATCAATATTTCTTTGAGATGATTCTAATTTATTTTTCAAAACATTTAATTGTTCGATTTTGTTTTTTAAATCTTTTTGGAATTCTAATTTTTCTGCCTCTTGTAATATTTTATCTTCATTAATTTTTTGATTACTTGTTTTTAATTCCAAAATTAAAAAATTTATTTTTTGTTCTTGGGTTTGAATTAATTCTTCTTGTTGTTCTAAAGCCAAAAATTGACCATTTTGTTCTTCGATATTTTTTTTTAAAATCTCAATTTCTTTATTTTTATTTAATATATCTATTTTTTGTTTTTTTAATAAATCAATATATGTATTTATTTTCTGTTTTAAAGAAGAAATTTGTTCTTCTATTTGTTTAATATTTTTTTGTTTATTCAAATTCGCTTGTTTTTCAGTTTCTAAAATTATAATTTCTTCGAAAGTATCGATTAAAAATTGAATTTCTTTTTTAGATACGAATTCAAGATTGGCAGGAGACCATATTTTCCATGAATAACCTTTATTTCCTTGAAAATTTTGTTTTTTATAATTTAGATATGTTCTATAATTATCAAAATCTATTTTATTTCCTGGAAATACAAAGCAATATTCATTTGTATCGAAAACAGTTTGTGCAATTGTATTTTCGAATTCATCTATTATATTATATTTTTCTAATAACTTAATTCGATCTTCAATAGTTGTTTTCGTTTCATGAATATAATAAGGTTTATCGAATTCTTCTAATATTTTAGTTAAAACTTTTTTTAATAAATTATCATTTGTTAATTTAGGATAAATTTGCTTTAATTTTGAAATAATTTTATTACTTTGATATTCTTCTTCTTTTATATTATTGACATTAGAATTAATAGCTTTTATAACAAGTTTTATATTTAAAAAAATTAATATTATCAATGTTAATAAAATATTTAATAATATTTTGTTTTTTGTCTTCATTTTAGAAAACTTTCTAATCTAAATTACTTTGTTAAAATAATTTCTTTGATAAATATCAAATATCTTTATAAGAAAATTTTATTTAGGTATTTTATTTTCTTTTTTTATTTTCTTTTGTTAAATTAAAATTTATCTTAATTTTTAAATTATTAATTCTTTTTTATAAAAAAATTTTTTCTATTTATTTTGATTCAATAAATAGAAAAAATTTTTTCATTTTATATTTGGTATTTCTTTTAATATTATTTCAGTAATATCTTTAATTGATTTAGTATCTTCGTCTACTTTAATTTCTGTTAATTTATTATTTTTTTTATAATATTCAATTAAAGGAAAAGTTTCTTTTTTATAAATTAATAAACGTTTTTGAAAAGTATTTAAATTATCATCTTTTCTTTGAATTAAATAAGTATTATCGTTATCACAAAAACCATATTTTTCAGGTGATTTATTTTCTTTATGATAAATTTCTCCACATTGAGGACAAACGATTCTTCCTATAATTCTTTTTTCTAATAATTTCTCACTAACATTAAAATAAAAAACTTTATTTAAAACAATTTTTTTTTTATCTAATTCTTCAGTTAAAAAACGCGCTTGATCTAAATTACGAGGATAACCATCTAAAATAAATCCTGTTTTAATATTTTCATTAGTTAAATATTTACTTATCATAGAATTGGTTATTTTATCAGGAACCAATAAACCTTTATTAATATAAGATTTAACTATCTTCCCTAAATCTGTTTTATTTCTTAAATTTTCTCTAAAAATATCTCCTATTGAAATATGAGGGATATTTAAATTTTTTGATAAAATTAAAGATTGAGTACCTTTGCCCGAAGCTGGAGGGCCTATTAAAATTATATTCATGTATTCACCCTTATTATATAATTAAATAATAGAATTATGAAAATTAAAAAATAATTTTTTTATAATTTAATTTCAATTTAAAATTATATTCATGTATTCATTTTTATTATATAATTAAATAATATAATTATGAAAATTAAAAAATAATTTTTTATAATTTAATTTAAATTTAATTATTTTTAAAAATAAAATTTTTAAAATTGAAAAACTTTTTAAAAAATTATATTTTGATATAAATTCTATTTTACAAAAATTTTACTTAAAAAAAATATTCGAAAATATAAAAAAATAATACTCAATACTTTAACATATAAAACATTATAATTTTAAATAAAAATTTCGAATATTTATTAAATTTCTTAAATATTATTGATTTAGAATTTGTTTATTATTTCGTTAAAAGAAAATTATTATATATCTTTTTAATTTGATGTATATATTCGCAACCATAATTAATTAATATAAAAAAAATATTAGTTTTGAATTTCATAATGATTTTATTCCGTATTTTTGTATAAATATGTGTAATAATTTTATTAATTTTTTTATTATTTAAAATTAAAATATAACAAAACTATTTGCGATCCAAAATAATACTTAAAGGATAAGGATTTTGTCTAAATAATTTATTTATTTGGTATTTTATCGTTACTATATTTATAAATAATGGATATAAATAAGATAATAAAAAATAAACTATTAAATTGATTTGAAAATGTTGATAGATGAAACTTTTTAAACCATTAGGAAAAGAATCATTAGAAGAAAAAGAATAATAAATAAAGACCAAAGATAAATGCACTCCTAGACTTTGAAAAAATGACAATTTAAAAGCAAATATTCTAAATATTTTTTTAATATCTTTTTTAAAAGCGCCTAATGATTGTAAAATACCAATTTCTTTTTTTTTAAATTCTATTCTGTTTTTTATAATATAATTCAATTGAAAAAAAGAATTTAAAAACAAAAATAAACAAAAAATAAAAAATAAAAAACAAGAAAAAATGTTAAGAGAACGAAAATTTTGATAAATGAAAAAATTAAAAAATAATATTGTCAATATAATTAGTAAACATCCAGGGAACCCCATAGCCATAATGGCTCTAAAATATAATTTTTTATTATTTTTGAAAGTATTTTTTGTAAAAGAAATAGCTGATGAATATGTAAGATAAGATCGATAATAAACATTATCAAGTGAATTAGAAAAATCTTTTACATCAGAAAAAAATATTTTTGTTGTTGTTTTTTCGAAATTTGCTTTTTCTTCTAAAATATCTTTATTTTTTATTAATTCTAACATTTCTTCTTTAGTATAATATTTTTTATCATTATCGAAAATAGGTTTTACATTTAATTTTTTCGAAATATCTTTAATAATAGAACCATTTTTTAATTCTATTAAACGATCTCCATATTTAAGAGCATTTTCTTTGTTATGAGTAACTACGATAACTAACTTTTCTTTAGATATTTCTTTTAATAAATCAAAAACTTGTTTTTCTGTTTGTTCATCTAAATTACAGGTAGGTTCATCAGCTAAAATCATTTTAGAATTTTTAATTAAAGAACGTGCGATACCTACTCTTTGTTTTTGTCCTCCAGAAAGTTGATTAATTTTTTTTAATTTTAAATTGTTTATTTCTAATTTTTGTAATATTTTTTCTACTTTTTCAGTATTAATATTTTTATTTTGAATTTCGCATGTTATTTTAATATTATCGTAAACAGTTAATTCTTCTAAAAGATAAAATTCTTGAAAAATAAAACTGACAAAATTATTTCTATAAGAGCCTAATTTTTCGTTATTAAATTTTTGAGTAATGTTTAAATCATGAACATAAATATCACCTTGATTAGAATTATCTAATCCACCTAATAAATATAACAAAGTAGATTTTCCTGAACCAGATTTCCCTGTTATGCAAACCAAACCTTTATCAGGTAAATTAAAAGAAATATTTTTTAATGTTTGTTCGTTTTTAAAAATTTTGCATAAATTTTGTATTTTCAACATATTATTAATTTTATTAATGCCTTTTTTATATCTTTTTTTATGTCTATTTATAACAAATCTTAATTTATTATAAATCTTAATTTATTAATGTTTTTGTAATTAAAAAAAAAGTAATTAAAACACAAAAATGTTTAATTTTTAAAAAATTGAATTAAATAAAAAAATAAAAATCATTATGAATTAAAAAAATTCATAATAACAATAACAAAAAAATTAAAATAATGAACTATATTAATTATAACATATATAATATAAAAAAATTTATAACAAGAATATATAATAAACTATAAAAAAATATTAAAAAAACGTTTGTTAATAACAAAATAATAAAAAAACATTATTTTATTATTATAAAAAAATAAAGAATAAATCTCAAAAAGTTTTTTAATTTTAAACTAAATTAATTAATTTAAAAGTATCAGTTTTACTCCAATTTCGTAAAAATAAATTTCAATATATAAAATTAACTTTTTATAAATTTGATGTATAATATATTTGTTAATTATGTTTATTAATGAGATTATATAGACTAAAAAACTATCAATTGATAGTTTGTTTATTTCATTGTCAGAACGATAGAAAGGAAATATTTATGTTAATTAAACCTTTAAAAGATTATGTTGTTATAAAACATAAAGAAGAAAAAAAGAACGAAAGTTCAATTATTTTAAAATTAAAAAATCAAACACAAGAAAATAATTGTACAGGTACTGTTGTAAGTTGTGGTCCTGAAGTATCCAAAGAAATTCAGCCTAATTATAAAGTAGTTTACGAAAATTATGCTGGAACCAAAATTACAATTGAAAAAGAAGAATATTTAATTCTAAAAACTGATAAAATAATAGCTTTATTAGTTTAAATTAAATAAAAACTAATAATTTTCAAATTAATATGAAATAAAAATTTAATTAAGGAGATGTAATTTAATAATATGGCAGCTAAATCGATTCTTTTTGGTAAAGATGCCAGAAAAGAAATTTTAAATGGAGTAGATATTTTAGCAAACACTGTTAAAGTTACTTTAGGTCCTAACGGAAAAAATGTTGCTTTAGAAAAAAGCAATGGATTGTCTTTTATTGTTAATGATGGCGTTACAATCGCTAAAGAAATAGAGTTAATAGAACCTTTTCAAAATATGGGAGCACAATTATTACGTGAGGCTGCTACAAAAACTAACGATAATGCAGGAGATGGAACAACAACAGCAATTGTTTTAGCTCAAAGTATGATTAAAAAAGGTTTTGAATTTATTAATTCTGGCGCTCAATCTGTTTTAGTTAAAAAAGGAATTCTTAAAGCTTCACAAAAAGTCATAGAAAAAATTTTAGAAAAATCTAAACCAATTTCTACACAAGAAGAAATAGCTAATATCGCTACACTTTCTTCAGGTAGTAAAGAAATAGGCGAAATTATAGTTTCTGCAATAAATAAAGTTACTCAAAAAGGAATAATTAGCATAGGAGAATCTAAAGGTTTAGAAACTGAATTAGAAGTTGTTGAGGGAATGCAATATGATAAAGGTTATTTATCAAGTATTTTTGTTAATAAATTGGCCAATATGTCAGTCGAATTTGAAAAAGCATTAATTTTGGTAACTGATCATAAAATTAATAACATTAACGAAATTAATCATTTATTGGAAGAAGTTAAAGCAAAAACTCAACCTTTGTTAATTATAGCTAATTCGTTTGATAACGATGTAATTAATATTTTGGCGCTAAATAAGTTTCATGGTATTTTAAATATCGCTGCTACTGAAGCCCCTGGTTTCGGAGATAATCAAAAAGAATTATTAAAAGATATTGCTATTTTAACTAAAGCGAATTTTATTTCTAAAGATTTAGATATGCAATTACAAAATATAAAAATAGAAGATTTAGGCCAAATTAAAAAAGCAATTATCAAAAAAGATAATACAATATTAATGGGAGCGGATAAAAGTCCTTCTTTAACCAAAAGAATTGAAGAAATAGAAAATCATATTCAAAATACAAATAATGAACATGAATTAAACAATTTAAAATCTCGTTTAGCTAAATTATCTGGTGGAGTAGCTGTTATTAAAGTAGGGGCAGCTACAGAAATAGAACTAAAAGAACGAAAATTAAGACTTGAAGACGCTTTAAATGCTGCTCAAGCTGCTGTTACTGAAGGTATTTTAGTTGGTGGTGGAAAAACTTTAGTAGAAATTTATAAAGTTTTAAAAGAAACTTTAAAAGATTCTAATTCGGATATTCAAAAAGGAATAAATGTTGTTTTAGATAGTTTATTAACTCCAACTTATCAAATTTCCAAAAATTCAGGTTTTAATGGAGATTTAGTTGTTAAAGAACAATTAAAACAAAAAGAAAATTTTGGATTTAATGCCGAAACAGGAGAATATGTTGATTTATTTAAAGAAGGAATCATTGATCCTACTAAAGTGACAAAACAAGCTATTTTAAATTCTGCATCTATCGCTTCTATGTTTGTTACTACTGAAGCAGCTGTTACTTCTGTGAAAGAAAAAAAAGATTTTTCTCAGATGTCAGATAATAATCTTTTTTAAATTAATAACTTAAATAGTTTTCTTTTTATAAAGAAAACTATTTTTTTATTACAAATAATAAAAAATGTTATAATTGCTAATAATATCCGATTTATTTAGTTTATTAATTTTTTTGTTTTATTTTTTATTTTAATTTGTTTTACATATATTAAAAGAAAGTAAGTTTTGAAGCATTAATTATATGAAATTAATTTTGAAATATATTTTTAAACATAAAAAACTTCTTTTATTGAATATTTTTTCTTTTTTATTAATAATTATCGGAGAGTTATTGATTCCTTATGTCATAGGTAAATATATTGTAAATCCTAAACCTACAACACAATTTATAAATGTTTTTTTATGTTTATGCATAATAGTTTTGATTGTTATTGTAGGAAATTTTGTTATAACTTTTTGTATTTCCAAAATTGCATCTTTGGTTTTTAAAGATTTAAGTACAGATTTATTTAAAAAAATACAAACTTTTTCTTTTATAGACATGCAAAAATTAGGAGTTTCAGCTATTGTAAGCAGAATGACCTATAATGTGTATCAAATAATGAATTTTGTAATTGCTTTTTATAAAACTGTTGTTTCTACACCTATTATGTTAGTTTCTTGTTTTATTATAGTTTACAAGATTGATCCTTCGTTATCTTATGGCATATTAGCTATAACGTTTTGTTTTATCTTTCTTTTAATTTTTATTATTGTGAAAAATTATTCTTTATCAATTGAACAACATAATCTTTTAGAAGAAATGAATTATAAAATCAGATCTAGCATTACAGGAGTAAAAATAATTCGAACTTTAAATCAAGAAAAAAATGAAGAAACAAAATTCGAAAAAATAAATGTATCTTTTAGAGATTCGATTGTTAAATTATTTAATTCTATTCTTTCAATTGAACCTTTATTTTATTTCTTATTAAATCTGTCTATTATTATTACTATTAAACTTGCTTCGGATCTTATTCTAGAAGGACATATGGATATTGGTAATTTATATATTTGTATAACTTATAATGTTCATATTTTATCTTCTATTTTGACTTTTTTATTATTATTTATGATGTTTCCAAAAACTTTAGTAGCATTAGCGAAAATTCAATATTTATTTGATATTAAACCTTGTATTAATAAAAATGCAATAAATTTAGAATTTTTAGAAAATATTCAAAAATTAGAATTTAAAAACGTTTGTTATCGACATCCTGATAATTCTAAATTAATCTTAGAAAATATTAATTTTACATTTAACAAATCAGAAATAGTTGCTTTTGTAGGAAAAACAGGATCAGGAAAAACTACTTTAATGAATTTAATTCCCCGTTTGATCGATCCTACTCAAGGAGTTATAGAAATTAATGGTATAGATATTCAAAATTATGATTTGAAAAATTTAAGGGATAAAATTGGTTTTGTTTCACAAACAAATATTTTATTTAAAGGTACTATTTTTAGTAATTTGTTATTCGGCAAAGAAAATGCCGATATCGAAGAAATGTTCGAAAAATCTAAAATAAGCCAATCATATCAATTTATCCAAAATAAAACTCATAAATTAGAAGAACCTGTAAGTGAATTAGGATCAAATTTCTCTGGTGGTCAAAAACAAAGACTTTCTATTACAAGAGCTTTATTAAAACAACCAGATATTTATATTTTTGATGATTCCTTTTCCGCTTTAGATTATGAAACTGATTTAGCTATTAGAAAATCTTTTTTAGCTCAAAAAAAGAAAGAATCTATAGTAATAATAGTGGCACAAAGGTTAACGTCTATTTTGAATGCTGATAAAATTATTGTTTTAGATAATGGAAAAATAGTAAGCATCGGAACACATAAAGAATTGATGAATAAATGTCCTGTTTATCAAAAAATTGCTTTTTCTCAAAAAATTCAAGAGGTATTGTAAAATGCAAAAGATGTCTAAATATTTAAGTCCTTTTAAAACAAAAATAATAATTAGTATTGTTTTAATTTTTTTTATTGCTGCAATTCAATGTTATATTCCATTATTTGAAGGAAAACAAATTTTAGACTTTATTAATAATAAAGACAATCGTGTTCGTGGTAACGAAACATCTTATCGAGAACATATTTTGTTTTTTTTAAGTATAAATGTTATTTTATATTTATTATGCGCAATAGGCAAATTTATTTATAACAAATTTTTAATAAATTCCATTCATAAAGGAATTAAAAATATGCGTCAAGATATTTATAAAAAAATTAATAGATTACCTATTAAATTTTTTGATCAAAATACTGTTGGTGATGTTATGAATAAAATGACTAATAATGTCGATATTATTTCTAATGGATTACAACAAACTTTTGCTTCTATTATTTGTGCTTTTTTTAATATAGCTATTTTATTAGTTTGCATGTTGTTAGTCAATTGGCGTTTAGGTTTTGTTATTTCTTTAATGATTCCTTTTTCTCTTATTGTGATCTTTATTATTAATAGAAAATCTCGTCATATTTTTATTCAAAGATTCGATAAAACATCTGAATATAATGGTTTTTTACAAGAAAAACTTAACGGTCATAAAGAAATTATTTTATATAATCAACAAAAAAATATTATTAAAGAATTTAAAGATATTAATCAAGATTTATCTAAAATGATTTTTAAATCAAATTTTTTCTCTAGTTTAGCTATTCCTATTATTAATTCTTTTACATATATTATATTAACTATTATTATTGTTATGGGGTATTACTTAATGCTTCCTATCGATAATAAAGGTTTTTTATTTACTTTGGGTTTTTGCACAATTCAATTAGGGATATTCGAAGCTTTTATTCAATATGTTTGGCGTTTAGGAAATCCTATTAATGATTTAAGTCAAATTTTTGTTGTTATTCAATCAACTAAAGCTGCTATCCAAAAAGTTTTTGATTTTTTATACGAAACCGAAGAAAAAGAAGATGAACCTAATTGTATTACTTTAGATAAAGTAGAAGGTTTTGTTTCTTTTTCGAATGTTTCATTTGGTTATTATAAAGATTCACTTGTTCTTAAAAATATTAATTTAGATGTTTATAAAAATCAAACAGTAGCTGTTGTTGGTTCTACTGGTTCAGGAAAAACAACTTTAATCAATTTATTAACTAGATTTTATGATATTGATGAAGGTTCTATAACAATTGATGGAGTAGATATTAGACAATTACAAAAACAATATTTAAGAAAAATTTTAGGATTAGTTTTACAAGATGTTTGGCTTTTTAAAGGTACTATTTTAGAAAATATTCAATATGGTAACGAAAATAAAACAAAAGAAGAAATTATAGAAGTAGCAAAACAAACTCAAATTCATGATTTTATCATGGCCAAAGAAGAAGGTTATCAAACTATCATTAATGAAGAGTCAGATAATTTATCACAAGGTGAAAAGCAATTAATTACAATAACTAGAACTTTATTAAATAATCCTTCTATTTTAATTTTAGACGAAGCTACTTCGGCTATCGATACTCAAATGGAAATGATTTGTCAAAAGTCTATTCAAAAATTATGCGAAAATAAAACATCTTTTATAATTGCGCATCGTTTATCCACAATTGTAAATGCTGATGTTATTGTAGTATTAAAAAACGGTGTTATCATTGAAAAAGGTAAACATAATGAATTACTTGAATTAAAAGGATTCTATTATAACCTTTATCATAGTCAATTTAAACAATAATAATAAAAAATATACATTATATATTGTTTTTTATATTATAATGGATCGTACTGTTATAGGTTTTTTAAAAAAGTTTCTTTTTATAAAATTTACTTTTAAAATTTTAATAATTTTACAAAAAATTTTTAATTTATATTTGTATCTTAAAATAAATCCAACAATAATTAAAATTATTTTAAAATTTATTAAATTATTGATTTTTAAAAAAATCTTTTTAATTTTATAATTTTTTAACAAATTATATATTTTTTCTAAATAATAAAAAAAGAAACTTCTAAAAGTTTCTTTTTTTATTATTAATTAAATATTTTAAGCAATTGTTAATTTGTCTATTTCTTCTTTATTAATAGTTTCTTTTTCTAATAATAAATTAGTTATTTTATCTAATAAAGATTTATTTTCTTTAATAATTTTTTGACATTCAAGATAACATTCGTCTACTATTTTTTTAATTTCTATATCGATCATTTTTTTATCAGAGAATTCTGAATCTTGAGTAATTCCTAAATCACTCATTCCATATTTAGTAACCATTAAACGAGCTATTTTAGTAGCTTGTTTAAAATCATCATAAGCTCCATTTGAAACGTCATCAAAAACTAATTCTTCAGCTACTCTACCACCTAAATAAGAAACGATATTCGCTAACATTCTTTTTTTAGAAGAAAAGAAAGTTTCTTTTTCAGGTAACATTAAGTTATAACCGCCTGCTGAACCTCTCGGAATGATAGTTATTTTTTGTACTTTTTGAGCATGTTCTAATTTTAAACCAATGACTGCGTGTCCCGCTTCATGGTAAGCGACCATTTTTCTTTCTTCTTCAGTATATTTAATTGATTTTTTAGCTGGTCCCATTAACACACGATCAATCGCTTCTTCTAATTCTTCCATTGTAATCATTTCTTTTTGATTTCTGACTGTTAAAATAGAGGCTTCGTTTAAAATAGCTTCTAATTGAGCTCCACTCATTCCTGGAGTTTGTTTGGCTAATTGATGAAAATTAATATCAGATGAAATATTTTTATTACGAGCATGAACTTTTAAAATAGCTTCTCTCGCTTTAACATCTGGTAAACCTACTTTCAAGACTCTATCAAATCTTCCTGGTCTTAATAAAGCTGCATCTAAGATATCAGCTCTATTAGTAGCTCCAATAACAATAATTCCTTTAGACGAAGAAAATCCATCCATTTCAGTTAATAGTTGATTTAAAGTTTGATCTTTTTCTTGAGATCCTCCTGAAAAACCACTTCTTTTGCCTCCTAAAACATCTATTTCGTCAATAAAAAGCACACAAGGAGCATTATTTTTAGCTTCTTTGAATAATTTTCTGACACGAGAAGCGCCGACACCGACATACATTTCAACAAATTCAGAACCTGAAATTGCGTAAAAAGGAACATTTGCTTCTCCAGCCAAAGCTTTAGCTAATAAGGTTTTTCCTGTTCCAGGAGGGCCTTCTAATAAAATACCTTTAGGTATTTTAGCTCCTATAGAAGTATATTTTTGAGGTCTTTTTAAGAAATCAATTAATTCTTTCATTTCTTCTTTTTCTTCTTCGTTACCAGCAACATCTTTGAATGTGAATCTAGATTTTTGTTTAGAAGAGATTAAAGGATTAGAGTTAAGTTTACCTGACGATTTTAACATAGTATCAATTATATAACAAATAAAAATAATATATCCAATCAAATTTAATATTTGAATAACTATTAATATATTTTCTTTATATTTAATATAAAAAATAGGTCTTTCAGTTTCTATAAAAATATTTTCAAATTCTTTTGTATGTTTGCTTAAAAAAGTTCTACATTTAGATAAATCTTCTTTCAGTAATATAATTTTATGTTTACTGTTATCTTGTTTTATTAATTGCAATTCAAAAAAATCATTATTATGATTTTTTATAAAAATAGTAACATTTTTATAATCCTTATAATTTTCTTCAAAATCAGAATATTTGTTCAAAGACTGTTTATAAATATTTGAATCTAATAATTTATCTAAATAATAGAATAAAAAAATAAAAAATATAATAATTGTTAATCCGCTTATAAAAATTAAAGTTTTTTTGTTATTAAATTTTATCATTTATATTAGCCTTTCTTTAGTGATTTAATTTTTATAAATAATTACATTTTGTAAAGATAATAAGGGAATTGTTGGTAAATTATCAAAATATATTTTATCTATTTCTTGTATTAATTTAAGTATTATTTTTTGTTTTGTTTCTTTGTTTAAATTATGGCTATTTTTGCAATTTATATAAAAAGCGAATAAATATTGCATGTCGCCTTCTAATTTATTTTGTTCATTCATTCCTTCGAAATCAAAAGAGCTATATTTGAATTTTTTTTTCAAAAATTCTTTTTCTTTGTCGGAAATTTGTCTTAATTCTTGATCAAAATCAATATTAAATATATAATTCTGATAAAATCTGGTAAGTAGCACTAACATAATATTCATAAATTCTTGTGTGGGATAGATGTCTATGCACAAATCAGAATCATTATCTAAGTCTTCTATAATAGCGGATAAGTTTTCTCCTTGTTCGTTTTGTTGTGTTATTTCTTCGATTAAATTTTTATTTTTGGTTAAACAATTATTTAAAATAATTTTATTATCAAAAATATTTGCTATTTTTGTTTTTAAATAATTAAAAATACTTTTTAATCTTTCATCTTTGATTGTATTAGTTTTTAATACGATTTGTTGTGTTTGTAATTCAGGTTCTAATTTATCCCAAGCTAATTTAAATAATCTTTTAGCTTCATTTTCACAAAAACTTTTTTCTATGATTTCTTGTTCGTTTATATTAGATATTTCATTTAAATTTAAAAAATTAAATAAATTCTTAGACATATCCGTTTTTTTAGAATAATGAAATTCAGATAATGGTGATATTGGATAGCAAGACGGTTGATAAAAAGGTAATATTTCTTTTATTATTTGTTGTCGATTAATAGCTAAATAAAAAGCTTTACGAAAATTAGGATCTTGCAAAATTTTATGAGGTAATTGAATTTTGTCCCATTTTTCTAATTTTTGTTTATGTTGTTGTAAAGATTCTTTGTCATCTGAAAAAATATCTTCTAACGCCAAATTGTAATTTTGATAAATTTCATTTATTTTATTCGGATCATTGATTAATTCTAAAACTTCTTTAACTTTTTCGACTTTGTTTTTTTTAGGTAATTTGGAAAAATAATCTTTAAAATAATTTAATTGTTCAATCATTTTACTTTTTAAACTATTTTGTTTTGTGGTTAAATTGAAAAACAAAAATAATTGTTCTTCTTTTAATTTAAATTCTTTTTTATGATCAGTTTTTAAAAAATTTTCATTAAATAGATGATCATTATAAGAAATATCTTCTTCAATTTCTTCTAAAGGTTCAAAAAAAGACAATTTTCCTTGTTGAAAAAGATCATGTTGTTCTTTTTTTGATGCTGATAAATATAAAATATTTTGTTGAGGATCGTTATTGAATAGATTTTTTTGAAGTAATAATTTCATTTTTTGAGGTGAAAATTCAACTATTTTATAATCTCCATAAGAACATATAGGGTTACGTTTGTTTCCGTATTCTTCTTTGACAAAATTATTTAAATTATCATTTTGTCCATATTCTAAAGGTAGACAAAATATTTTTTCATTTAGATATTTAATTAAGTCGTTCGGAACTATATTATTATTAATTCTTAATTTTATTTTATCATCACTATCTATATTAATTAAATCATTGAAAAGATTTCTTTTTCGGTCTTGATTATATTCCATTATATAATTCGTTGTTAGAACATTGTCTAAATGATCTTCTAATAATTTTCGGCCATAACCACAATCCAGATATTTTTTCAAAGTATATTTAAGAGTTTTTGAATTAATTAATTCTCCTGTTTCAAACTTTAATTCAGGTTTTATATTTAAAATTATTGTATCATTGTTTTTGTCATAAGTATTCTCGACAATATCTTTTTTTAAATAATTTATAATTTCTGACCCCAAAGCGTTATCTAAATTTTTAAAAATATTTAAATTTTCGGGAAATTCATCCTTTTGTAAACATATAATTTGAGTATTATTAGGAATTTCTAATTGTCGAGCGTCTTGTGGGTTATAATTATATTTTTGCATATTTTCTTTATCGGATTTATTTTTGTAATAAATTTTAATTAATAAAATTAAAATAGCAAGAAAACAAATTAAAATAACAATAAAATAAAATATTTTTATCTTTTTTCTTTTTATTGTATTATACATTAGTTTGTATTTATT
>NZ_JAHRHX020000052.1:0-4205 GCF_020312115.2 Candidatus Phytoplasma sp. AldY-WA1 | reverse complement strand
ACACTTTTAAATACAGGGTCAAATTCTAGATTTGGTAATAGTATTTATAAATCTAATATACCGAAAATCTTAGAGGATATTTAATTTAGAAAAGGAATTATTTAAAATGTATAACAATAGAATAGAATTACTAAAACATTTAAAAAAATTAAATTGTAATTTAACTTATGATGGTTTTACATTTAAAGAATTTAAAAAAGCTAAATTTAGTATTTATGATTTAAAAAATCACGGTTTTAAAATAAACATATTTGAAAAATGGGATGCTTTAATTGATGCTGGATATACTGTTTTAGAAATAACAGAATTTTATAGTCAAAAAAAAAGAGTAGAAGAATTAAAAGGAATATTTGGTTTAAAAGGCTATTATTAAATTTTATATTAAAAAGGAAAAAAATAAAATGATTAATTCAAGAATTTATTTTGTAAATAATATAGGTATAATTCAAGAATATAATAATAAAAATATTGAAATTAAAAGAAGTTATTTTAAAGAAAAAGGTAGAAATGTTTATGAAATTTATAAATTTTGTGAATATAACAATGAAGGATTTTTAATTAAAAAGAATATTTTAAATAATAATAAAATTATTCAAATCAACGAATATAAAAATGGTCGTTGTATTAACTCAAAATTTATTTAAAAAAAAAAAATAAATTTCATTATTAAAAGGAAAAATAAAAATGTTAGATAGATTGATTAGAATTGAAAAAAATATTGTTGAATATTATCGTGAAGATTATACTATTGAAACAAGATATGAATTTAACGATAAAGGTCAAATAATTAAAAAATTGATTATCATCCTGATAGTCAAACTGTTTATAGTATTCAAGAATTTAATGAAGAAAATAGAACATCAAAAACAACATTTTTAAAGAAGATGGGAAAACTATTATATGTATTATCATTAATATTTTTACTTTGTTTTTAATTATTTTAGAAACGAATAATCAAAAATATTTATCAAGATTACAAGAAAAATTATTTGAAATTGAATTAGAAAAACAACAATATTTTAATGAGAAATTAATAAATGAATTAAAACAAAAAGAAAATCAAATTAAACAATTACAAAAAAAGATTATTATTAGAGTTTATATTATTGAAAAAGATTCAAAAGATGATTCAAAAACAGATGATTTTATGGAGATTAAAATAGATTAAATATGAATATAGAAAGAATTAAAAATTTTTATCAAAAATATAAATTAGAAATTTTATTTAGTATATCTACTTTTATAATTACTTTATCAAATACAGAATTATTTAGTAAAGTTTGTGTATTAGTTATGATTATAGGTATTTTTGCATTTTTCTTTTTTATTATAGTTTTAATAATTAGCGGGATATATTGGTTATACGAAGAATACAAAGAAAATAAAAATAAAGAAACATTAGATAAATTAGAAACAAACGACTAATTACTATTTTAAGGTGAAATCATGAAAATAAAAAATTATAAAAAGAAAAATGATTTACATAAGATTAATAAATTCTTTCATCAAGAAATAAAAAAATTGAAAAAATCTAAAACTCGATTTTCTCATTTAAAGAAAAAACGACCAACATTGAGCTACACAATTAAGAAAAATCCTAAACGTAGCGATTTAAAACAAGAAATCAATAATTATTTAAAAAAGGAAAAATATAAATAATGTTAATTTTTAAAAAAAATATTTATGTTGAATATGCTGAATGGCAATTGAAAGGTATTCAAACTATTAATAAAATTTATGAATATAACAAAAATAGAAATTTAATTAAAGAAAAAATATATTACCAAGAAGATGGTAAAACTATTAATTACATTAACGAATATGACAATGAAGAGAAATTAATTAAAACAATAATATACCAAGAAGACGGTAAAAATATCGATAGAATTTATGAATATAACAAATATAGTGATTTAATTAAAAGAATATTTTACCAAGAAGATGGTAAAAATATTAATAGAATTTATGAATATAACAAATACGGCGATTTATTTAAAATAATATATTACAAAGAAGACAGTAAAACTATTGATTATATTATTTAAATATGATGTCATTAAGGATTTATTTATAAAAAAAATAAAAGAAATTAATAATTATTAAAAAAAGGAGAAATATAAATAATGTTAAATTTAGAAAAAAATTTTTATGCTGAAGATGGTAAAAATATTTATAGAATTTATGAAAATGAAGTTGATTTTAAAGCTAAATTTTTAGCAAAAAATGTTTATATTGAAAAAGATACTGGTAAATTTATTCATTCTATTTGTGAATTTGATAAGGATAAAAATTTACTTAATCAAGTATATTACAAACCAGAGAAATGTATTTATTACAGAGCAGATGGTAAAACTATTGAGAAAATCGTTGCACATAACAATGAAAATGAAGTTAATTTTAAAGTTAAATTTTTAGAAAAAAAAATTTATATTGAAGGTACTGATAAATTTACTTATTCTATTTGTGAATTTGATAAGGATAAAAATTTACTTAATCAATTATTTTACAAACATGAGAAATGTATTTATTACAGAGAAGATGATAAAAATATTGAGAGAATTGATGAATATAACAAAAATGGTAATGTAATTAAAAGAACATTTTATCTAGAAGATGGTAAAACTATTGAGAAAATTTATGAATTTAACAATGAAAATGAAGAATATTTAAGTAAAAAAATATTTTATCTAGAAGATGGTAAAACTATTAAGAAAATTGATGAATTCGACAATGAAGGGTATTTAATTTGGTGATTTAATGACAAAAAAATATTACTACGAAGATGGTAAAACTATTTGTGTAATTAACGAATATTACACAGAAGATGGTAAAACTATTGAGAATATCGATGAATATAAAAAAAATGCTTATGCAATTAAACAAACATATTATCGAGAAGATGGTAAAACTATTGAGAAAATTTATAAATATAAAAATGATGATCGTTTTAATGGTACTTTATTTAAAAAAATATATTTTAAAGAAGACGGCAAAACTAAGAAAATTAAAGAATATGACAATGAAGAGTATTTAATTAAACAAATATATTTTGAAGAAGACGGTAAAAATATTGATTATATTATGAAATATGATGTCATTAAGGATTTATTTATTAAAAAAATAATATGATAGTTCAAAAAATAGAAAGGAGCATTACAAATGTTAGAAATTATTTTTGAAGATAATAAAAACACTATTATACAAGAAAAGAATTTTTATTTTGAAGGCTTACTTTCAAAAAAATTTTTATATACCTATAATCAAATAACGAAAGTATTTGAGTATGAATATAACGATCAAAAAGAGTTAATACAGACGAAAGAATATGATTACACTACTTATTGTCAATTGTATAATATCGATTTTAAACAAACAAAAAAAAGAAAAAGAAAAGAAAGAAGGATTTAAACCATGTCTACAAAAAACAAAAAAAAAATAATAAAAAAGAAGCAAAATTTCGTTTTACAAAAATTGATTTAATTACACAAATAGCTAAAGTAGGAGGAACCACTATTAAAGAAGCGGAAGCTTTTTATAACATCTTTGAAAAAGTGTTAACAACAGCAATCACTAATTATTCAGAAGTAATTTTGTCAGCATTTATAGGAAGATTTATATTAAAAACTCATCCTGGCGGACAATTAACAAATTTTAAAGGAAAAAAAATTTTTTATGATGAATCTACAATTGTTGCATTTAAAATTTCAAGTTCTTTAAAAAAATTAGTTAAACAAATTAAATTAACTTAATTTAACTAAATAAAAATAATTTAACTTTTCCGTTTTATAAAAGGATATAAAGTTTTTTAAACGAAAAGAAATCTCCTTTTTGGCTTTATATTCTTTTATAAAGCGGGAAAGTTAACAAGAAAGGAAGGGAAAAAATGCCTTTTGTCAAAACAATAAATAAGTCAACAAAAAATAAGTCAACAAAAAATATTCAAAATAAGAAAAAAAAGCCTCTTCAAAAACCATCAATTAAAGCAGTAAGTAATGTTGATATTATAAAACAAATTCAAACACTTTTAAAAAAAATAAAATAAATCAAAGGAAATAAATTATTATGTGGCTTTTAACTCCTTTATTGGGTGTGTTTGTTTTTATGAAAGAATGGGTTCATGGCTTTACAGTAACGGAAATTTGTAATCGAAGAATAGATTTCATTATTACTAATATTTTAGTTACCAGTTTTTTAACAGGTTTTAA
>NZ_JAHRHX020000104.1:0-1453 GCF_020312115.2 Candidatus Phytoplasma sp. AldY-WA1 | reverse complement strand
TTAGGGACGCTGACCTTGGCATTAACTTATGAGTTTGTACCTCTTAAGGTAGGTATAGTTTGTTTTAACTAGTCTTTTAGGTATTAAAAAAGAATTTATTTACAAAAATTTATAAAAGTACGACAAATTTGTAATAAAAGTGAGAAATACAAATCCTCGATTAAAGGAAAAATATAAAAAAATGAAATTAAAACAATTTTTTGATAATAAAGAAAAAAAACCAAAAATATCTTACTATTCCGACGGTAAAACTATTCAGTTTATTAGCGAATATAACGAAAACGACCAAATAATTAAATTAACAGAATACCAAGAAGACGGCAAAACTATTAAGTTTATTAAAGAATACAACGAACACGGCCAAAACACTAAAACAACAAACTACCTCTCCGACGGCAAAACTATTTGGGAAATTGAAGAATATAACGAAAACGAAAAATTAGTTAAAAAAACATCCTGCCATCCCAACGGCAAATTTATTTACGAATACAACCCCAACGGCCAAAAAATTAAAGAAACATTCTACCCAGGCGACGGCAAAACTATTAGTTTTATTGAAGAATACAACGAAAACGAAAAATTAGTTAAAAGAACAGAATATTATTCCGACGGCAAAACTATTTATTTTATTCACGAACACAACAAAAACGAAACATTAATTAAAAAAACATATTACTACTTCGACGGTAAAACTATTCGGTTTATTAGAGAATATAACGAAAACGGCCAAAAAATTAAACAAACAGGCTATTATTTCGACGGAACCATCTATTACATTCACGAATACAACGCCAATTGCCAAATAATTAAAAAAACAAAATATAATCCCGAAGGAACAACTATCAACTACATTAACGAATTCAACAAACACGGTCAAAAAACTAAAGCAACATTTTACCGAGACGACGGTAAAACTATTCAGTTTATTCACGAATTCAACAAACGCGATCAAAAAATTAAAACAATATGGTACAATGACGACGACAAAAATATTTTGAGAATTAAAGAATACACCAAAAACAAAAAATTTTTTAAACAAACATTTTACAACTTCGACGGAACCATTAAAAACATTATAGAATATCACTCCGATGGAACCATTAAAAACATCATAGAATATCACTCCGACGGAACAATAAAAAAATAATATAAAAAACCAACAAGACTTACTTATATGAGTCTTTTTTTATTTTAAACAAATTAACAAAAAACAAAAAACGTCAAAGCATTAAAATAATTATACATATTTAAAACCTAAACCAAATAAAGAAAGAAGGAATCAACTTATGAAAACAAATAGGGGCTGCAAAGAGACCTTATTAACAGCAAATTAACGAATCGCAATGTTGTGATAATCACATACTTCATATTCTTGGTTTATCAAACGAAAGAATGATAGATTATAGCAAAGAATAAAAGCGGATTGAGGTGAAGTTCATAACCAAGAAGATTT
>NZ_JAHRHX020000017.1:0-18827 GCF_020312115.2 Candidatus Phytoplasma sp. AldY-WA1 | reverse complement strand
CTTTCGATGTCATTAATATCAATATGAATAAAATATTCAGATTTTTCTTGAATTGAAGAAGAAATTCCTGCCCCTTCATTACCTAATATTAAAATTTTTTTATTTTTTTGTTTAAAAAAAGACTTATCATCTAAATTTATATTTTTTTTATTTACAGAAGTGCTAAAAATAGTATAATCATCATTTTTGGCTAATTCTAAAAATTTTAATATATTTCCTCTTTCTAAAAATAAATGAAATATTGCGCCTTGACTAGATCTTATAGTTTTTTCATTATAAAAATCTACTGTTTTTTCACTACTAAAAATATGTTTAAAACCGAATGCGCAAGCGCTTCTTAATAAAGTTCCTACGTTTCCTGGGTCTTGAATATCATCCATAACTAATATTTGATTACTTTTTAAAGGTTTATTATTTATTTTACAAAGAGCACAAACAGAATAAAGAATTTTATTATTATTTAATTCTTTCATTAATTTTTCTGAAATTAAAATCCCTTGTCGATTTGAATCAATTGTGTAAATTTCTACAACAGCTTTTTTAACCAAAGCTTCTTGAACTAAATGTTCGCCAAAAACTAAAAATTCCTTGAAAAAATCACGATATTTTTTCAAAGAAAGTTTTTTTAATTTTTTAAATTTAATATTTTCTTTAGATGAAATCATTATTTTCTCTCTTAACTTTAAAAAATAATTTTTTTAAATTTAAATTTTTTTGCTCGTTCTAAAAGCGATAATAGATATAGTTATTATAAAAATCAAGATAGAGAAAAAATATTTAATAACAACATTTTTGGTATTACTAGAATTTTTTTTATTATTAATATTTTTTTTATTATTTTTCTTTATTGATCTCGATAAATTCATTATAAAAGATAATAAAATAGCTGAACCATCTATAATAAATAATATTATTGATAAAGGCCATTTATAAAGATGAGCAACATACATAAAAATAACTTCAGTTCCAGCTGTACTATAATGATTTTTGAAAATAGCACCACAAGTTATACCCAAAGTTAAACTAGTTATTATAGAAGATACAAATAATCTCAAATATATATTTTTTTGAATAAATTCAGGAAATTTTCTAAGAATAAGATTTTGCTTAATATTATAATGATTAAATAGTTTTAGTATAAAAGAAAATAAAACACTAAATATTACAGATGAAATTAAAATCTTTGTAGCATTCGGCATTTCTTTCAATGCATTAAAAACAGCGAATAATAAAATTAAACTTCTTATAATAATAATCTTATTATTTTGGCTAAAAAAATATTTTTGTTTTTGATTTTTTTTATCAAAAAAAAATATTTGATCTAAAAAAATTAGATTACTTTCTAATCCCCCTATAATAAATTTTTCAGGTAAAACAAAAAAATAAATTACTGAGATTAATAATAACATTCCGATAAGAATTTCTATTTGTTGTAAAAACCAAATATTATTTAAATTTAATAAATCTGATGTTAAAAAACCTAAAATCCACATAATAAATGATAAAATTATAAATAAAAAAAATACCAATTGAGTTTTTTTATTATGTTTAGTCTTATCTTTTTTCATATTATTATTCCTCAACTTTCTTTTATTTATAAATTCTATATGACAAAAAAATATTTAATATAGATTTCGAATTACACATTATAATAATAAAAAGAACATTTTATATTAATTTTTTAAGATGTATGATAATAAATTTTTTATAATATTAAAATTGTTTCGTTTCAAATTTATTAACAATTTTTCTAAAAAAATAACAGTTTTTTTATAATAAAATTCTTTTTAAACAACTTATCTTTTTAAAATATTAAAAATATTTAAAAAAATTAATTATTTAAAAAAAATTTTAATTTTATGATAGAATTAAACGAATATACAATCAAAAAAAATAAATTAAATTTATAGTATTTACAGTTAATATTATACCAAAAAAGTTCATTGAAACATGAATAACAACACCCATAAAATCTAATTTCAAAATTATATTAAATAATTTTTATATTATTTAATATAATTTATTTAAATTTTGTTAAAATATACAATATATATAATAATTTATTATTATTAATAAAATTTAATTTTTATTTTATTATTTGTTAAATTAAAAATCAAATAATCTGAATAAATGAATTAATTATGAAAATTAGTAAATATAAAGTCTAAATTTTTATTATTAATAAAATTAAATTTTATTTTAATTTGAAATTATTGAATATAATAAACAATTTCCTTTTCTTATTTAATATAAATAAGAACAAAAGGCCATAAGGAGTATTTTAAAAAATGAGAAAATATGAAATAATGTATATTTTGAGTCCTGTTTTGAATGAAAAACAAATTGATACTGTTAATAAAAATATTAATAGTATTTTTGAAAAAGAAGGTCAAATTTTGGAATATCAAAAAGCAGAATTAAAAGAATTAGACTATCCTATTAAAAAATTTCATCAAGGTTTTTATAATAGTTTATTAGTACAAGCTAATAATGATATGGTTAAAGAATTTAACCGATTTATGAATATCAATACAGAAGAAATTATTCGTTATATTATATTAAAAGTAGAAAACAAATAATGATAAATAAAGTGATTTTAGTGGGAAGAATTACTAAAGATCCTGAATTACGTTTCATTAATGGTGATGTTCCTTTAGTGAGATTTGTTTTAGCAGTAAATAGAAATTTTAATAATAAATCAGGCGAAAGAGAAGCTGATTTTATTAGTTGCACAGTTTGGAATAAACAAGCAGAAAATTTAGCTAAATATATTACCAAAGGTTCTATGTTAGGTGTTGAAGGTAGTATAAGAATTAATGTTTCTGAAAATAATAATCAAAAACAATATTTTACAGAAGTAAGGTGTGATTCAATTCAATTTTTAGAACCTAAAAAAAATAATTCTAATTTTCAAAAAGAAGATAATTATAATCAAAAAAATAATGAAAACCAAGACACTAGATTATCTGATGATGATGAGGATTTACCTTTTTAAATTTAAATTATAAAACATATGTATTAAAAAAATATATATAAAGAAGGGATATAAATAAGGAAATGCAAAGAATCAAAAAATATTTTAAAAAACGTCGTAAAGTTTGTTTTTTTACTGAAAATAAATTTACTAAAATTGATTTTAAAGATATTGAATTATTAAGTAAATTTATGACTAATAGAGGAAAAATTTTACCAAGTATAATTACAGGAACTTCAGTTAAATGGCAAAAACGTTTAGCTAAAGCTATAAAAATATCTCGTCATATGGCTATCAAAAAACAAAATGAAAAAAACATTTAACTAAAATTATCAATTAACTAAAATTATCAAAATAGTTTAAATATAGCTATAAAAAAACAAGCTTTTATATTTTTTTAATATCAATAGCTTGTTTTCTTTTTTATTTAATAACAAATATAAAAAACAATATAAAAAAATTAAAATTTTTCAAAATAATATTTGATTCGTTTTTTTTAAAAATTAAATCATAAAATCTAAAAATCAATATAAGAAACGAGTTTTTATAACAATTATGTATAAAAAAATTCGAGAAATATTTTTTAAATATAAAAAAAATATATTAATAATTTTTTTAATTCTTTTTTTTATATGTACTATCATATATGATAGTGAAAATATTAAATCAATTTTAGAAAAACCAAATGATACTTTTAAAGAAATAAAATCAACTTTTGTACTCTTATTTATAAGCGTTGTAGGTAAAATAATAATTCTTTTTGTTGTTATTTGTATTTATTTCAATGTTCATCATTTAATTGAAATTAAAAGATTAAAAAATCGTTTAAATTTATGGGCTAATTTATCTTATTATGTTAATCAAGTAGGAGAAGAAGTTTTTAATGAATTACCTATCGGGATTATTTTAATAGATAATATTTTTCATAAAATTCAATGGATTAATAATTATGCTAGTAATATTTTAAAAAATCCTGTTTTAAATACTTTTTTAAAAGATGTTAATTCTTCTATGGCAGATTTATTAAATTCTTCTCATAATAAGATTGTTTTACATATAGGAGAAGAAGATTTTGATTGCATATATAAAAAAGAATTTAATGTATTTTATCTTTTCAATGTTACTGAAAGAGAAAAAATTCAAAAACTTTATAATCAAAAAACTCCTACTCTTATTTTTTTATCTTTTGATAATTTAGATAATTCTTTTAAAAAATTAGATCTTTCAGAACAATCTCAAATTAAAGTAGAATATTTAAGTTCTTTATCAGATTTTTTTGAAATTTATGAAAGTTATTTAAAACAATTAACAGACGATAAATTTTTAATTTTATTAAATTATCATCAATTAGAAAAAATAATCGCTGATAAATTTTCTATTTTAAAAACAATTCGTAATATATCTAATAAATATAAATTAAAAATTACTTTGTCTATGGGTGTTGCTTGTTATAATTTACCTTATAATCATCTTTCTAATTATGCTCAGAATGCTTTAGAATTAGCTCAAAAAAGAGGAGGAGATCAAGTAGTTGTTAATATAGAGAATCAAAAACTTCAATATTTTGGCGCGACTACTACATCTTTAGGAACTGATTCTAAAATATCAGCTCGTATTAATTCTGAAATAATCGAAGATTTTATTTTAAAACATAAAAGTTGTTTTATTATGGGGCATATGCATCCTGATTTAGATTCTTTAGGTTCAATGATAATTTTTTATAAAATTGCTTTAGCTATTAATAAAAATTATGAACATTATTTAATTATCGATGAACCCAAAACAGATTCTAATTTTAAATTTATTTATCAAGATTTACATAAAGAAGAAAAAAGTTTAACCAATATAATTATCACAACAGAACAAGCGATGAAAATGATAGATGAGAATTCTCTTTTGGTTATTGTAGATACTCAAAACCTTGATATTGTTAACAGTCCTGAATTATTAAATTTAACTTCCAATGTAATTATTTTTGATCATCATAGAGCAACCGAAGACATCATTAATAATAAATTTTCATATGTTAATTCTACAGCTTCTTCTACTGTAGAAATTTTGATAGAACTTATTAATTTTTTCAAATATAATATTAACATTACCCCTTTTGAAGCTAGTTTAATGTATGGTGGAATGGTAATAGATACTAATTATTTTACTTCCCGTACTAATTCAAGAACTTTAGAAGCGGCTGCGCAATTAATTTATTTAGGAGCCGATAGTTCTAAAGTTAAATTTTGGTTAAGAGAAGAATTAAATCAAATTTTAGAAATGAATGAATTAATTTCTAAAATGGAAATTTATATGGATAGATTTGCAATTGTAAAAAATAACAAAATTTGTAACGATCGTTCTTTTTTAGCTAAAATATCTGAAAATGTTTTAAATATTCAAAAAATTGACGCTGCTTTTACAATTTCCAAATTAAAAGATAATAAAATAGGAATAAGTGCTCGTTCTTATGGTGAAATAAATGTTCATATAATTATGGAACAAATAGGAGGCGGTGGGCATATTAATAGTGCCGCCACGCAAATCGAAAGTGATAATATAGATGAAATTATTCTTCAATTAAAAAATATATTATTTTTAGAATATAAAGAAAGTTTAAAAAATATGAAAATTATTTTATTAGAAGATATTAAAAATAAAGGCAAAAAAAATGATATTATTCAGATAAATTCTGGTTATGGTAATTTTTTAATTAAAGAACAAAAAGCAATTTTAGCTGATGATAAAAATATCAAAAAAATAAAACAAGAAAAAATTTTGGAAGAAGAACAAAATAAAAAATATAAATTATTAATGCAACAAGTAAAAAAAGATATTGATGATAAAAAAATTGATATAATAGTTAAAATAGGTCCTCAAGGAAAAATGTATGGTAAAATAACTTTAAATCAAATTATAGAAGAATTTAATAAAAAATATAGTATATTAATTAACAAAAAACAAATTTTTTTAGAAAGTGAAATTAATTCACTTGGTAAATATAAAGCTAATGTTTTTTTAACTCCAGACATTGTAGCTTCTTTTATTATAAATATTCAGGATATAGAAAAAAAATAATTACTTTTTATTAAAAGAAAAAAATATGAATGATCAAAATATAAAGTTACCTTTTTATCTAGATGCAGAGCAATCTATTTTAGGAATTATTTTGTTAGATCCTAAAAAAATTTTAACTACAATGGACAAATTAGACACAGAAGATTTTTTCAACATTGAACATCAATATATTTTTGAAGCTATGAAAACTTTATCTAAAGAAAACAAAGATATCGATTATTTATCTGTTTTTAGTATTCTTAAAAATCAAAAACAAACTTTGGCAGGGGGACAAAAATATTTATTACAATTAACTGATAGTATTCCTTCTATTTATCATTTAGATAGTTATATCGATTTTGTTCGTGATGCCGCTTTAAAAAGAGAAATAATTACTACTGCTTCGGCCATTTATAATGAAGGTATTAGTAATCATGATATTGATTTTTCTAATTATTTAAATATTACTGAAGAAAAATTTTTTCAAATTTCCAAAAAGAAAAAAACTAACAATCTTCTTCAAATTAAAACATTATTAAAAGAAATTGAACATAGAACTATTTATAACAAAAGAGAAAATAAACTTATTGGTTTAAGTACTGGTTATAGTAATTTAGACGATGTTACTTTAGGTTTGAAACCAGAAGAACTTATTATTTTAGCTGCCAGACCTTCGATGGGAAAAAGTACTTTTATGTCTAATTTAGCTCTTAATATAGCTAAAAAAAATAATAAAGCTTCGATTGCTATCTTTAGTTTAGAAATGTCTAATGAACAATTAGGAACAAGAATATTAAGTTCTGAAAGTCAAATTTTTCATAAAAAAATTCAATTAGGAATATTAAATGAACAAGAAGTTGGTTTATTAAAAGCAAGTTCTGAAAAATTACAAAATTTAAATATTTATTTCGATGATTCTTCAAGTGCTAATGTTTTAGATATTAGAGCTCAATGTCGTAAATTAAAAAATCAAAACAAATTAGATTTTGTTATTATTGATTATTTACAATTAATCGGAAAAGTTAATAAAAACAACTTTAAATCTTTTTATAATCGTCAAGAAGAAATTGCTGATATTTCTAAAAGTTTAAAACAAATGGCTCGTGAATTGAAAATTCCTGTTTTGGCTTTATCACAATTATCGCGTGAAGTTGAGAAAAGAGAAGACAAAAGACCTATTTTATCTGATTTAAGAGATTCTGGAAGTATTGAACAAGATGCTGATATCGTTATGTTTTTATATCGTCCTAATTATTATAATAAAGATGTAAAAAACGAATTATCAAATTTAGGTTATACAGAATTAATTATCGCTAAAAATAGACAAGGGGCGACAGGAACTAAAAAATTTAATTTTAATTTAAATTGTCTTTCTTTTTTTGAAATAGAATAAAATTCATAAATATTGATTCATTTTCGTTTAACACAGGAGTATAATAAAATGCTAGCAAAACTTAAAATAATAAAAGAAAAATATTTGCTGTTACAAAAAAAAATGTTGAAATCTGTAAATAATATAGAAATTTTAAAAGAAATAAATGAATTAAATAAAATTGTTTCTATTTATGATGAATATCTTATTTTAGAAAAAGAAAAAAATGAAATTACAAAATTAATTTCTAAAAATAATATAAAAAAAGAAGAAAATGAATTTATTGTTTTATTTAAAGAAGAACAAAAAAATTTAGAAATTAAAATAATAGAAAAATTAAATCAATTAAAAAAAATATTATTATTTAAAAAAAAAGATAATAACAAAAGTGCTATTATCGAAATTAAAGCAGCAGCTGGAGGAAATGAATCAAATCTGTTTGTGGCTGATTTATTCCGTGCTTATGTTAAATATGCTGAAAGTAAAAAATGGAGAATAGATGTCCTTAATTTAGTAAATAGTGCTAAAAATGGTATTTCTTCTGTTGAAATGATTATTTACGGAGATAATGTTTATTCTTTTTTTAAAAATGAATCAGGAATACATAGAGTTCAAAGAGTTCCTGAAACAGAAAAACGTGGAAGAATTCATACATCTACGATTAAAATTTTAGTATCTCTCAATGAAGAAGAAAAAAAAATAGATTTAAATTGGAATGATATTAGAGTAGATACATTTAATTCAAGTGGTCCAGGCGGACAATCAGTAAATACAACTAAATCAGCTGTTCGTTTGACTTATTTACCTACTGGTGATAGTGTGGCCTGTCAAATATTTAAAAGTCAATATCAAAATAAAGACAAAGCCTTTCAACTATTAAAAAATAAAATTTATAATAAGTTAATATCGCAGCAACAACAACAACAAAATAATATTAAAAAAAATTTAATTGGTAAGGGCGATCGTAGTGCTAAAATAAGAACTTATAATTATGCTCAAAATAGAATTACTGATCATCGTATAAATTTGACTTTACAAAAATTAGATTTTTTTATGGAAGGAAAAATAGATTTAGTTATTGAACCTTTAAATAACGAATTAGAAAAAAAAATTATCGAAGAAAAAATATAAATATGTTAAAATCTAAAATAATTATTTTTCCTACAGATACTGTTTATGGATTAGGTTGCTCCATATATGATCAGGAAAGTTTAAAAAAAATTTATAATATTAAAAAAAGAGATAACAATAAACCAATAAGTGTCTTGTTTTCTTCTTTAGAACAAATAAAAGAAATAGCGATAATAGATAATAAAGTTGAAAAATTAGCTATTTCTTTTTGGCCTGGACCATTAACTATTATTGTCCCAACAACACAAAAATATTATGATAAAACAAAAGAAAAAAGAATAGGAATTAGAATACCAAATCATTCTCTAGCTTTACAAATTTTAAATAAAAAAGGACCTTTAAAAGTGACTTCTGTTAATAAAAGTGGAGAACCACCTTTAAATAATTATTTAGAGATTAAAAAACAATATCAAAATAAAGTTGATTATATTTATCCTAATAACAAAATATTATCAAATATAAGTTCTACTGTTATAGATACCACTTCTCCTAAATGGTTTTTGGTAAGAGAAGGTTCTATTTCTTTATTAATGATAAATAAAATTATAGATTAAATATTTTGTTTTATCAAAAGATATTTTAAAGCGCTTTCAGGATCCATAAATCCTTGTTTAACTTTGTAATACATTCTAAACAGAATTAAAAATAAATTTTCTATTTTATCCATAGGTAATAATTTAATTTCTTTAATTAAATTAAAAATTTTTGGTAAAGAATATTGTAAAAGAGTTGATATTTCATCCTCTTTTTTTTTTTCATTTATCAAATGTTGAATTAAAATCATTTCTTGTAATTTTTGTAAAATTTGATAAATAATAAACATAGAATTATATTTTTGATTTATCAAATTGTTTAATAAATCAGAATTATCTTTCGTTTTTGAATTATTTATAATTGAATTGATAAATAAAAATATACTATTGTCTTTAGAAGCAACTAATTGTTTAATTATTTCTATATTTTCAATATTTTTATTTGAACATGATAAATAATATAATTTAATTTTTTGTATTTCTTCTTTTAATAATAATAAATTATTTTGAGTGTTTTTAATTAAAAAAGAAATAATTTGAGAATTTACAACAAATCCATCTTCTTCAAAAAGTTTTTGAGTATGATTAATCAAATTTTGATATGATAATTTATTTTGTTTTTCAATAACAAAATAATTATTTATTTTTTCTTGTATATCTGGTGGAAAATTATTATCTTTTTCTTCAACTAAATAAAGAATAATATTTTGTATTGGTTCTTTAAAGAAATTTAATAAAAAATTTAAATTTATATTTTTTTGCGAAAATAAAAAAGAAATATTTTCGATAAAAAGTACTTTTTTATTATAAAGAAAACAACTAGTATACAATTCTTTAGCAATATTTTTAGCCATTTCGGTATAATTATCTTTTTGAATGGAATAAAATAAAAAATTATAATTTTTTTCATAGCATAAACTCTTTAAATTATTTTTAGTTTTCTCTAAAAAAAATTTTTGTTCATAAATAAATAAATTTAAAGAATCAATTTGCACAAGAAACCTCTTAATAATAAATTTTTTTAATATTAATATTTATTTAAAAATTATCCATAGCTCTAGGATGATATTTAAAATATGTTTTTTTTAAATATTTTTGACTAATATGAGTATAAATTTGAGTAGTCGAAATATCTTCATGTCCTAAAATATTTTGTAAAGTTCTTAAATCTATTCCATTTTCTAATAAATGAGTAGCAAAAGAATGTCTTAATGTATGAGGGGAACATTCGTTTCTTAAATTAGCCTTTTTAGCTATTTTTTTAAAAATTTTATAACATCCTTGCCTTGATAAACGTTCTCCTTTTTGATTTAAAAAAACAAATAAACTTGTTTTATTTTTTAAAAAAGAAGAACGTCCTTTTTGTAAATATTTTTTTAATTTTTTAGAAGAATATTTCGTAATAGGAACTATTCTTTCTTTGTTTCCTTTTCCTATAATAATAATATAAGATTCTTCTAAATATAAATTAGACAAAGTTAAATTTAAAATTTCTGATATCCTTAAACCCGAACCATACATTAATTCAAAAATAGCTTGATTTCTTAAAGAAATCAAGCTATTTTTATCAGAAATACATTTTAAAAACCAAAAAACTTCTTTTAAAGATAAAACTAAAGGTAATTTTTTTTCTATTTTAGGAATTTTTAAAATAAGAGTTACATTATATTTTATTTTTTTTTCTAAAAATAAAAAATAATGAAATTTTTTAATAACAATAATTTTTCGAGCTAAACTTTTACTGCTTATATTATAAAAATTAACAATATTTTCTAAAAAAAGAGAAATATTTTTTTGAGTTATTTGATTAGGATCTTTAATATTTAAATTTATTATCATGAAATTTAAATATTGATTTATATCATTGACGTAAGCTTCAATAGTGTTCGCAGACAATAATAATTCATGTTTGATATATAATTTAAATTCTAACAACAAATTTTTCATTATTATAATTATAAACTTTCTTTAATATCGAAAATTGTATTATTTTCTAATAAATTTTAAATTTATTTTATTCAATGTAATATATATAACAAGTGAGTTTATAGCTAATTTAATAAAGGTTAATAATAAAGAACCTACATGCAGTTTTCCTTCCCAAATAGATAAAAAAATAATAGAAACAACAGCTATAAAAAAGTTCAATACATTAATTGATGTGGATATAGTTTTATTTTTATAAATAAATAAATATTTAGCAATAATATCTATTCCACCCGTGGAACTACCAATATTGATACACATACCAAGGGCAAATGATGAAAAAATAGATACAATTGTAACCCTTAATAAAGATTTCCATATGCCACAATCTTTTGGTATCCAACCAAAACAATAACTCCAAGAATTGAACATTCCTTTAGAATCATTTATTAAATAAGTTAATATAGATAAAAAAACAAAAAAACCAATAATATTAATTAAAGAATTTAAACTAAATTTCAAATCTAATTTAGGGAAAGAAATAAAAACAAATAAAAATAAATTTACAACAGCATAAAAACAAGCCGCGAACAATCCATTAAAAGATTCGCTTTGAATTTGAAAAACATTTTTTAAAATTTTGGCAATAGCATCTCCTATTCCATGAATACCTGTAGTATACAACTTAATATCATAATCACCGCTCATCAAAATAACATCAATAAAAGTATATAAAAACATTAAGCATAACGAAATAAGAACTATTGTGATATTATATTTTGTTAAAAATTTATCATCATGATTTATATTCATTTTTGGAATATTTTGATTTTTTTTCAACATAATTTTATATTTTCCATATTCTAATTATTTTATTATTTAAAAAAATTTAAACAACGATTACATAATTGTTCTAAATTTTTATTTTCTATAACATTCCAACATCTAGGACAAGTATTTCCTAATGCTGGTATAATTTTAATTTCGAAAAATTCGGATTTTATTATTTCTAATTGTGATACGATTAATAATTGATGCAATTTATCTTTAATTTCTAAAACATTCAGCATTTCAATATACTTGAATGGTAATTTTAAAATTAATTTAGCTTGTAAAGATTTATTAATAATTTTATTTATTCTTGATTCTTCTAATTGTTTTAAAATTTGTTCTCTAAAAGTAAAAAATAATTTATAATGAGTTTGTTTTTGTTCTATATTTATCTTTTGGGAATAAAGAGATATCCATTCTTTTAATTCTTTTTTTTGAGGAATCGATTCTAAATAAATATCTTCTTTTTGAACAAAAGATAAATTTTGATATATTTCCGAAGTAGTATGTGGAATAATAGGAGTTAAAATTTTTAAAAAAGACATTAAAAGATCGTATATAGTAGATTGAATTACATTTCTTTCCCAATTATTTTCTTTTTCGATATATAAAATATCTTTACTAAAATCTAGATAAAAAGCACTCATTTTATTTGAAATAAACGGATATAATAAACTTAAAATTTGATCAAAATTATAATTTTCGTAATATTCTATTATTTTAAGAAAAATATCTTGAAATTCTAACATAAATAATTGATGAAATAAAGGTCTTTTTTCGAAAGAAATATAACATTCTTTAGAAGGATCGAAGTTATTTAAATTGCCTAACATAAAACGAAAAGTGTTTCTGATTTTTTTATATTTTTCTTCTATTTGTTTTAAGATAGCATCATCTAATCTAACATCTACATTATAACTAATATTAGCTACCCATAATCTTAAAATATCGGCTCCTTTTTGTTTTATAATTTGTAAAGGATCAACTACATTATTTAATGATTTACTCATTTTTTGCCCTTTTCCATCTAAAACAAAACCATGTGTAATAATTGTTTTATAAGGTGCTTTTTGGAAAGCAGCTACAGAAGTAATTAAAGAAGAATTAAACCAACCACGATATTGATCTGCGCCTTCTAAATAAACATCAGCAGTTATGAAATCATTATTTTGTTTTTGAAAAGTACTATAAGAAGTTCCTGAATCAAACCAAACATCTATAATGTCTGTTTCTTTACGGAAAATATTATTAGGGCTTTTTTCGTTTTTATAATTAGGAGGTAATAATTTTGAAGCTTCCCATTCAAACCAAATTTCTTTACCATTTTTTCTTATTAAATCAGAAACATGTTTAATTAAAAATTCATCTAAAATAGGTTGTTCATCTTCTGTATAAAAAATAGGAATTGGAACACCCCAATTTCTTTGACGACTTATCACCCAATCATTTCTATCTTTAATCATGTTATGTATTTTAATTTGGCCCCATTGAGGAATCCATTTAATTTTTTGAATTTCAGATAATAATTGTTCTTTAATTTTTTCAACATTTAAAAACCACTGAGGAATAGCTAAAAACACAACTGGTTTTTTTGTTCTTTCGTCATGAGGATAAGAATGATTTAATATTGTCGAATTAATTAAAAGATTATTTTTTTTTAAATCTGAAACAATAATATTATTAGCTTTTTCATAAAACAGACCTTTATATTTTCCTGAAATTTCAGTCATTAAACCTTTTTTATCAATACTTAATAAAATATCTAATTTATATTTTTCACTTAATAAAAAATCATCATGACCATGTCCTGGAGCTATATGAACTAAACCTGTACCTTCTGTATCCGAAACAAAAGTATCTAAAATAATTTTATTTTGTTTATTGAAAAGTTTATTTTCATATACAAAATGATTTAAAAAACCACCTTTAAAAGTTTTTATTATTTCTATTTGTTGCCAATCAAATTTTTCTTTTAAATTATTTAAAACCGAAGCACCTATAATATATTTATCATTATTAATTTTTATTAAGTGATAATCTTTATTAGGATGTACACAAATAGCTACATTGGCTGGTAAAGTCCAAGGAGTTGTTGTCCAAACTAATAATTTAGCATCTTGAAAAATATCTTCTTTTATATTTAATTTTACAAGTGGAAAAAGAACAAAAATAGAAAGTGTTTGATGATTTTTGTATTCTATTTCTGATTCGGCCAAAACAGATTGTAAAAAAGGAGACCAATAAATAGGTTTTAATTTTTTAAAAATTAATTTTTTAGCAATCATTTTACCAAAAATATTTATTTGGTCAGCTATAAAAGAATTATTTAAAGTTAAATAAGGTTTTTCCCATTGACCTAAAATACCTAATCTTTGGAAACTTTTTTTCTGTTTGTTTACAAAATCTAGAGCTATGTCTTGACATTTATTTAAAAAATCTTTTTTAGAAGATAACTTATCTTTAGAATATTTTTTTAATATAACTGTTTCAATAGGAAGACCGTGACAATCCCATCCTGGAACATAAGGAGCATAAAAACCTTGCATTGTTTTAAAACGTACAATAAAATCTTTTAAAATTTTATTTAAAGCGTGTCCGATATGAATATCCCCATTAGCATAAGGAGGGCCATCATGAAGAAAAAAAGAAAGATTATTTTTATTTTTTTCTAAAACTTTATCATATAATTTAATATTTTTCCATTTATTTTGTATATCAATTTCTTTTTGACTTAAATTACCTTTCATAGGAAAATTTGTTATAGGCATTAACAAAGTTTCTTTATAATCTTTATTTATCATAATACTCTCCTTTAATTTAAAATTGTATAAAAATTTATAGATATTTTATTATTTTTTTATTTAGAAACATTAAAATAAAAAGTAATAATATCTCCATCTTGAACTAAATAATTTTTACCTTCTAATCTTAATTTACCGTTTTCTTTAACTTTGATAAAATTAGGAGCGTTAACTAAATCTAGATAATTACAAACTTCCGCTTTAATAAAACCTCTTTGAAAATCACTATGAATTATACCACCACATTCTGGAGCAGTCATCCCTTTGACAAAAGGCCATGCTTTTGTTTCTTTTTTTCCTGAAGTAAAGTAAGTGTTTAAACCTAAAAGTTTATAACTTTTTTGAATAATTTCTTGTAAAGCACTATTTTTTAAATTATACATAGATAAAAAATTTTTTTGTTCTTCTTTATTTAAAAGAGATAATTCTTTTTCTAACAAAATACAAACAGGTATAAATTCTCTTCCTTTTGTTCGACTATGTGTATACATTTGTTTATAAAAAAAATTATTTGTTAAATCTGATAAATCTTTTTCTTGAAAATTACCAATATAAATCATAGGTTTTGAAGATAATAAATTAAAATTTTTAATTATTTTTAATTCTTCTTTATTCCAACTAATTTGAGAAATATTAATATCTTTTTCTAAATAGGATTTTAATTTATTTAATATTTCTTCTTCCTCTAAAACTTCTTTATTTAAAGAAGATTTTTTTTGTTTATTAATTTTAGATAAACGTTTTGTGATTTGTTCTAAATCAGAAAGAATTAATTCTGTTTCGATAATAGAACTGTCTTCAATAGGATCTACTTTATCATTAACATGAATAATATTTGGATCTTCAAAACATTTAACTACATGACAAATAGCATCCACATCTCTAATATGTGTTAAAAACTGATTTCCTAAACCTTCTCCTTTAGAGGCGTTTTTAACTAAACCTGCAATATCTATAAATTGAATTTGAGTTGTTATAATTTTTTGAGATTGTGAAAAATTAGCTAAAAAATCAAGACGTTCATCTTGAACAGCTACAACACCGACATTAGGTTGAATAGTAGCAAAAGGATAATTAGCTTCTAAAACTTTCATATTTGTTATAGCGTTAAATAAAGTTGATTTCCCTACATTGGGTAAACCTACTATTCCAACTTTCATAATTTTAATTATTAACCTTTTTAATTTCTAAATATATTTTTTATTTTGTTAATTTGTTTATTATTTTTTTAAAAAATAATAAACATAAATAATTTATTTTTTACGATATTTTAATATTTTTTTGAACTAGTTTCTAAAATAATTTATATTATTTAAAATATGTAATATATATACATATTTTACTTTAAAAAATATTTTTTTAATTATATTTATAATATTTTTTTAAATTTAATTTAATATCCATCTTTATAAAAAATATTTTTAATAAATTTATATTTGTAAAATTTATTAAAAATATTTAAAATTAATCAAATTTTTTAAAATTTGTTAAATTTAATTTAATTTATGCATTATAATATATTTAATTTACTATTATAATGATTCAGATAAATATTTTAAATATTATTTCTTAAAAATTATTCAAATTATTTTTTTATTTTATTTTTAGTTTCATTTATTATTAATTTATATTTTAAATATATTAAAAATAAATATAAAAAAGGCTAAAAATGAATATGGTAGTTAAAAATAAATATTTTTTATTAGGTTTTTTTAATTTTGGTTCTTCATCATTATTTTGTTTTTTAATATATTATTTAAATAAAATAAACTTTATTAGATAAAAAATTCATTTTATTTAAAAAATATAATAAGAGTTGTAATTATAATAAATTTTAATTTTCATAATGAAATTTATAAATATGAATATGAACGATTTGCTATAAATCAATTATTTACTAAAAAAATTTATTATTTTTATAATAAAAATTTATAATAAAAAAACTTTTAATTCATCGATAGTGTTATTAAAGAAATTAAAAATTGCATTCATCTATATAGTAATGAAGACATAAAAATATTAATAATAAAATATTGAATTCAAAATGTTGAATCAAGATATTATTATCGAAGAATAATTAATTCGGAAAAAATTTTAAAAACAAATATTTTGTATTAAAAATAATTAATCGGTTGTTAAAAAAAGATAATAAAGAGGAATTGCTTTTTCGAAAAAAAAGATAAAATAAATAAAATAATAAATTTATAAATACAAATTTTAATTTATTATATAAAAACAATAATAATTAAAAAAATATAATTTAAATTATTATTTATAAAAAATAATTATAATTAATAAAATAGACATAAATTATATTATTTTTTCATTTTTCATTTGATTATAAAAATTTTTTTCTTTAAAATATTTAAAATAATAAAAATTTTATTTAATATATTATTTCAAAATACATTTTAATGAAAGGTTTAAAATATAACACAAATGCAAAAAATTGAAAATAAAATAAATTTAAAACGTTTATTCTTTTTATTTATTCCAATTATTTTATTAATTTCTAATAACTCATTAATTTTTGCAGATAAAAAATTATCCGATATTTTAACACATAGAGAATTAGGAACAATAAAAACAACAGGTCAACAACCTACTAAAGATGAAGTTATAGCTCAAGTAAAAAACTTGAATAATAGTTTGAAAGAATCAAATTTTTTAAAAATAGATAATGATCCAAAAGAAAATAAAGCTATAGTTAAATATAATAATAATGATTACACAGGAGAAGTAGAAGTTACTTTTACTGTTGAAAAAAAAGATAAAAAATTATCCGATATTTTAACACATAGAGAATTAGGAACAATAAAAACAACAGGTCAACAACCTACTAAAGATGAAGTTATAGCTCAAGTAAAAAACTTGAATAATAGTTTGAAAGAATCAAATTTTTTAAAAATAGATAATGATCCAAAAGAAAATAAAGCTATAGTTAAATATAATAATAATGATTACACAGGAGAAGTAGAAGTTACTTTTACTGTTGAAAAAAAAGATAAAAAATTATCCGATATTTTAACACATAGAGAATTAGGCACAATAAAAACAACAGGTCAACAACCTACTAAAGATGAAGTTATAGCTCAAGTAAAAAAATTGAATAATAGTTTGAAAGAATCAAATTTTTTAAAAATAGATAATAATCCAAAAGAAAATAAAGCTATAGTTAAATATAATAATAATGATTACACAGGAGAAGTAGAAGTTACTTTTACTGTTGAAAAAAAAGATAAAAAATTATCCGATATTTTAACACATAGAGAATTAGGCACAATAAAAACAACAGGTCAACAACCTACTAAAGATGAAGTTATAGCTCAAGTAAAAAACTTGAATAATAGTTTGAAAGAATCAAATTTTTTACAAATAGATAATGATCCAAAAGAAAATAAAGCTATAGTTAAATATAATAATAATGATTACACAGGAGAAGTAGAAGTTACTTTTACTGTTGAAAAAAAAGAAAATATAAATGATAACATAAATAAAACTTCCGAAACCGTTACAGAATCAAATAAAGAAAATACGTCTTTTTTAAAAAATAAATGGTTATGGATGATAATAATACTTATTATAATTGCATCTATTGGTTTTGTGTTTGGCAATAACAAAAAATTTCTAGATAAAAATTTTTAAATAAAAAAAGACTTTTTAAGGTCTTTTTTATTTTTTTTAAAAAATATTATAAAAAAAAGAAGAACCAAATCATTTTTTTATTTTCTTATTTAAAAAATAAATTTTTTATGAACTGGTTTATAATTATTTTTTCCAATAATAAACTATAAACATTTATTTAAAAAAATTTATATTATTGCAATATAAAAATTTTAATATATGAATAACATTACGTGACAACACTAAAAAAATAAAGGAAGAAATAATAACAGAAGAACAAAAGAAACTGGAATTTGGATTATCGAAAGAAGTGGATGAATTAGCAAAAACTATAATCGGATTAGACGACGAAATGTAAGAATATAAAACAAAAACACACGTTTCTCAAATAGAAATTGATGACATAGATGAAGAAATTTTAAAAAAACGAATTATGCGATATAAACTAATAAAACAAAAAGACATATTAAACAATCAAGGTTTAGATATTATTGCGAATAATGACAAACTTATTTAAGAAACTAAAACTGAATATAATAAAGTGTTAAACAAAAATTTATTTGGTTCTAAATTAAAAACTTAAAAAA
>NZ_JAHRHX020000051.1:0-4321 GCF_020312115.2 Candidatus Phytoplasma sp. AldY-WA1 | reverse complement strand
TTGGAAATTCCTAGCCATTTAATAATTTCATTTAAAGAGAATTTATTTTTATATTGGTCGATAATACTTAAACAAGCTTTTTTAAAATTTTGCTTTTTTAATTGAAAAATAGTTTTTATTTGTTGTTTAATTTTTTTGATTTCTTTATTATGAGGATTTAAATTAATACTTGTCTTATGTTTATAATTATGACCTCTTTTTTGTTGTAAACGGTAAGATTCTTTATTTTTGAACCATTTAATCCAACGATAAATTTGTTGTACTGCGACAATTTTAAATTTTTTTTGAATTGTTTTAATCGACATACCTTTTTGTCTAGCTAAAATAACTTTTAATTTAGTTTCAAAATCATAATATTTATTTTTTTTAAGGGGTGAAGCCATAAAAATCCTCTATTCTCTTTTAAATCAAAAAACCTTTTTTTTATATTATAAAAGATTTTTTGATTAAAAGTTGTTTTTTCATCTCTCTTTTTGTGGTAAATTATTTTTTTATTTTTTTATATTCATTTTCTCTGTATAAAGAGTAATATATTGTTTTTTTGGATTAAAGTGAAGATAATAAGTAGTTGTTCCTGTGGAGTTTCCCATTTGTATAGGACATTTTTGATTTAATTTTTTTTCTCGAAGAATAATCAAATAAGGTCTTAAAATAACTGAAAGAGTTAAAACTACTAAAAAAATGATTTGAATAGTTGAAAACATAATAAAATTCTCCTTTTTGAAAATTCATTATTAAGATGACACAATATTTTTTATTTTATCATAATTATTTTTAATTAAAACAAACTTTTTATTTTATTCCAATGACTAAAGACTCCTAATCCTGCTCCTACAATTCCTCCTGCTACTGTTCCAATTCCTGGACAAACAGCAGTACCTATTGCCACTCCTGTCATCGTACTACCATGAACACCACCGATTACTTTCATTGTGTCCCGAGTTGTTTCCCATGAGCTTTTCTTAGTTTTTAATGTATCGTTTTCTTTGTTGAAATCTTGTATTTGTGTTTCTAATTCTTTTATTCGTTGGTTTAATTCAGTCTTAGTCGCCTGATGAGTTTTCTGTTCTTCTTCTAATGTTTTAATTCCTTAATTTTTAATAATAACACTTGATTATCACCGCTTAACGAACTACTCCTCATTCCATCAACAACAATTAATTTAAAATATTAACTAAGTTTAACTGAATTATTTTTTTTTCTATTTCTATATTAAATTTAGAATTATTTTCATATGAATCTTGTTTTTTACATACTCTATTAAATCATTTTGTGAAATTTTATTTTTATTTTTATTTAAGCTAAAAACCAACATGATTAATATTAATGAATTCTAAATTACCCTTATCACCTTTATAATTTAAATAAAGAATACAGGTTTTAGCATTAGTATAAGGTTCAAAAACACCTTGTGGTAAAGAAAGATTTTAATATCATAATTATTAATAATATATTTTCTGGTATCTTTTAGACATTCATGGAAAATAAATTGTTCTGGAATAATAATACAAGCACGAGAACTTAAATTTTTAGATAAAGCATCTAAACAATGTTGAACCCTAAATAGAATTACCATTATTACTGAAAATATCATATAAATTATTAACATTATTACCAAAATCCATAATATTAAGATTAAAGGAATGTTGTCATAACAATATCATATTGATTCGTTCTTTTGTTAATTAAAGAACCACCTTTTTGTTCTGTAATATTAGCATGACCATCACCTACTAAAATCATATTCATTTTAGCCACATAAGCTATTGAATTAATATCAGTACCATAAATAAGTATTTTCTTTTAAATTTTTTAAACTAATTTTATCATCAGATTTATTTGTTTTTATATATTCAAAAGCATTAATTAAAATACCTCAGAACCACAAAAAGGATCATATATTTTTTCTCCGGGTTTTGGTTCTATCAAATTACACATAAAACGAATAATATTACGAGGGGTAAAATATTGTGCTAAATCATCATTTAAACCACGATGACCTAAAAATTCAAAGCTTACTCCCTTTCACATCAAGCGAAGTGTTAATAAAATCAATTTCATTGAGTTTTTAACAATATATTTGACTACTCGGGAATGATATTTAGGTTCCAATTTTAATTCTTCACCATATTGATCCATTTTATATTTTTATTTAATTTTTTTAAATTGCCATTAATAATATGATATAATATTTTCTTCAGAGGCATTAATAATATTTAACCAAATATTATTATTCTTTTCTTTCAGAAATTAAACGTAAAAATAATATTTTACAAAAATTCAGTAAATCTTTTGTCTCCTTGTTTAAACCGGTGGTTCTCAAAAGATCTTCTAATTTTTAATTCTTTAATAAATTGAGTTTCATTTTTGATGTTTTTACCAAAATTTAAATCAATTTTAGGTGTTTTAACAAATTGTTCTAAAGATTTTTTCAATAAAAAATCTGTTAAAGGAGTTCCACTCATATTGAGTTCTTTTTGAAAGAAAGATGTTTAGAAAATAAACGATAACCATCGTAACTTAAAAATTAATTTAACTCCTAATTTTTCAGCATATGATTCTGCTTGCTTTTCCGCATTTAATAAATTAGAATTATTTTTTTAGTTTCGATAATAGCTAAAGGTTTGTCATTGCCAGAATAAATAATAAAATCTGGACGTTTTCCATTTAATTTTTCGTATTCTTCTTGGTATTTAGGTTTTTTGACAATAACTATCTTTATTAGATTTTGAACTATCAATAATATATCCTAGTGATTGTAATTTTGTAATAACTTTGTTTTCTATATCTCGTTCTGTAATATTTGAATAAAATGACATATTTTCCTCTTTTCCTAAATTTATTTTTGTTTTAATTTTGAGGGATCTATCTTATGAAAATGAAATTCTTTATGTGTTTCAATAAGTCCCTATTCATAAATCTTATATCCATTCAATACATAAATAAATTGTAAAACATCAAAATTATAATTGTTAAAACTAAATTTTCCTTTATTTATAAAACGATAATTGTTCGATTTTATAATTAAATTTCATATTCAAAAAAACTTTCTTAAAAATAAAAAATTATAATTTTAAAGGATTTTCAGTATAATATTCAATAATATCTTTTCTGAAATAACGTTATCACTTAAATCACAAACGTACTGTTATAAATTTTTGTAAATAAATTCATTTTAATACCTAAAAGACTAGTTAAAAAAACTAGTCTTTTTTTATAGAAAAGAGATTTTAAAAATATGCAGAGTTAAAAAAACATTTACATTTTTTTATAACAGTACGACTATTAATTAATAATAATTAAGATTATAAAACAAAAAAAAAAAAAACAATTTTAATATTCAGTTTTTTTGTTTATAAGGTATCGAATTAATTTTGATAATGATAAAATAATTATTTATATTTTCACTTTATAGTAAGAAAAATATATTAATAATAATAAAAATAATTCAAAATAACAGGATTCAATTTATACTACACGTTCTCAAAATTATTCATTTTAAAACCTTTTTTGCTAAAAAAAAGACTAGTTTGTTTTAACTAATCTTTTCGGTATTAAAAATGAATTTATTTACAAATTTTTAAAATAGTGCGCATCTCCAAATTTAGTTTCGTTTTTATTGCGTATTGTTAGATTGTCTAATACATCAATTTCTTAATTTGAATTTGTAAGATTAGAATTTTTGATATCAATAAATCCTATTTCATGACGGTTTAGATCTCTTGTTAAATTTTTAAAATGATTTCGAATTAACGTTTTTATAAAACATTTAATAACAACAATATCCTGTTTTCTAAGATTTTAAATTTCTAATTGAATTTTTTTATTTTTTTTTACTAAAAATTGATAATTTATTAACAATAAATCTTCTTTTTCTAATGGAAACGGAAATTTATAATGAACTATTTCATAAATGAAAAGATTTTTAATTTTTTTAATTAAATCATCAATTTCTTTTTCTATTTTGTAAGTATTTATTTTTTTGTTTTCTAATAAAAAAATATCAAGTTCTTTAAAAATATCAAAAAATAATTTAAAATAACACGATTCGATTTCTAATATATTTGGTTTACACTTATTTGTTTTTAAATTTTTCTTTTTTAAAATTTCTAATATACTTTTGTCAATTTCGTTCATTTTTAATATTCCTTTCACTAAAAGCAAAAAAAGACTAGTTGTTTTAAACTAGTCTTTTCGGTATTAAAAATGAATTTATTTACAAAAAATTATAACAGTGCGTTAATTAATTATTTGATTTTACTTAATTGTTTTAAATAAATCGTTCTTTGGAGTTCTTGTTGGGCTTTAGTTAAAAGTTCTA